>NZ_JBHVHF010000355.1:0-7043 GCF_042800315.1 Streptomyces sp. NPDC057638 | reverse complement strand
CCCTTGAGCGGATGCATCCGCTCAAGGGCCGCCGTTCACGTTTCCGCGCCGGCTGTCAGAGTGTGCCGAGCTTGATCAGCGAGAGCAGCGCGATCAGCTGGATCGCCGAGGCGCCCAGGGCCTTGGGCCAGGGCAGGTCATGGGACTTGCTGACCATCGAGGTGAACAGGGCGCCCGCGGCCAGCCAGGTGGCCCAGCCGACCAGTTGGACCAGGGAGTTCTCGCCGCCGAGGAACATGGCGAAGAGCAACCGGGGGGCGTCCGTGATCGCCATGATCAGCATGGAGAGCCCGACCGTGGGCTGCCAGGCGCCCGTGCCGCCGAGCTGGCGGGCGAGGGTGTGGGTGACGGCGCCGAGGATCGTGCCGCCGATCACGAAGGCGACCCCGGTGGTCAGGACATAGGGGATCGCCGACGAGAGCGTCGCGTTGATGGTCTCCTCGCGCGCCTGGTCGAAGCCGAAGATCGCCAGCATGCCGTAGAGGAGGGTGATGACCAGCGCGGGGCCCCACACCGCGTAGTCCCGCATCTGCCAGAACGTCGGCCCGGGGCGCATCACGATCCCGCTGAGCAGCGCCTTCCAGGGCAGCCGTGGACCGGGCGGGGGCGCCGGGGAGTTCCCGGCCTGGTAGGTCGAGCCGTCGGTGTACGGGTCGTCGACGGTGAACGCCTGGGTGTGCCCGGGGTTGTTCGCGTACGGGTCGTGCTGGCCCTGGTCGTAGCGCGGAGGCTGCGGGGGCTGGTGCGGGTGTCCGGGGTGCCCGGAATGTCCAGGGTGCCCGTGCGGCTGTCCCGGGTGGGGCGCGCCGGGGGCGTGGTGCCGCTGGTGCTGGTAGGGGTCGCCGAAGTACTCCGGCTCGCCGTGCGGGGGGTGCGGGGCGTTGTGGTTGGCGCCCGCGGGCGGCCAGCCCTGAGGTGCCGCCTGGGCGCCCTGGTAGGGCGGGGGTGCCTGCGGTGCCCGCTGCGGTTGCTGCTGCTGCCTGCGGTTGTCCCGGCCGCGTCCGATCCTGAATCCAGCCACGTATTCGAACGTACCCGGTCACACCGCGTGGAGTGGAGGGAGGGCGGGGGACGGGCGTCCTTTGCGGCCGAGCTGTGACATCCCCTAGGGGCCGGGACCCGGGGGATGGGGGCGGTGTCAGGGGGCGGGGGCGGTTCCGTACCGCCGTGGTGCGGAACGGGGGCGTACGGAAGAAGGGGTGGGTCCCGGCATGCCGTGCCGGGGCCCACCCCTTCCCGGGAGGGGGTTACTTCACGGGCTCGGGCTCCGGCTCGTTCTCCGGCTCCTCGGAGGGGCTCGGGTCCGACGGCGGTGTCCGCACCGAGTCGAGGAGGAGCTGGGCCACGTCGACGACCTGGAGGCTCTCCTTCGCGGTGCCGTCGTTCTTCTTGCCGTTGACCGAGTCGGTCAGCATCACCAGGCAGAAGGGGCAGGCCGTGGAGACGATGTCCGGGTTGAGGGAGAGGGCCTCGTCGACGCGCTCGGTGTTGATGCGCTTGCCGATGCGCTCCTCCATCCACATCCGCGCGCCGCCCGCGCCGCAGCAGAAGCCGCGCTCCTTGTGGCGGTGCATCTCCTGCTGGCGCAGGCCCGGCACGGCGGTCATGATCTCGCGCGGCGGCGTGTAGACCTTGTTGTGGCGGCCCAGGTAGCAGGGGTCGTGGTAGGTGATCAGGCCCTCGACCGGGGTGACCGGGGTCAGCCGGCCCTCGTCGATGAGGTGCTGGAGCAGCTGGGTGTGGTGGATGACCTCGAACGCGCCGCCGAGCTGCGGGTACTCGTTGGCGATGGTGTTGAAGCAGTGCGGGCAGGTCGCGACGATCTTCTTCGCGGACGCGGGCTTCTGGGTGGCGGGGTCCTCGTCGTCCTCGCCGAAGGCCATGTTGAGCATGGCCACGTTCTCCTGGCCGAGCTGCTGGAAGAGCGGCTCGTTGCCAAGGCGACGGGGCGAGTCACCGGTGCACTTCTCGTCCCCGCCCATGATCGCGAACTTCACGCCCGCGATGTGGAGCAGCTCGGCGAAGGCCTTGGTGGTCTTCTTGGCGCGGTCCTCCAGGGCGCCCGCGCAGCCGACCCAGTAGAGGTAGTCGACCTCGGTGAGGTCCTCGATGTCCTTGCCGACGATCGGGACCTCGAACGTGACGTCCTTGGTCCACTCGACCCGCTGCTTCTTCGCCAGCCCCCAGGGGTTGCCCTTCTTCTCCAGGTTCTTGAGCATCGTGCCCGCCTCCGAGGGGAACGCGGACTCGATCATCACCTGGTAGCGGCGCATGTCGACGATGTGGTCGATGTGCTCGATGTCGACGGGGCACTGCTCGACACAGGCGCCGCAGGTGGTGCAGGACCACAGCACGTCCGGGTCGATGACACCGTTCTCCTCGGCCGTGCCGATCAGGGGGCGCTCGGCCTCGGCGAGGGCCGTGGCCGGGACGTCCTTGAGCGCCTCCTCGGAGGCTTTCTCCTCGCCCTCCATGGTCGTGCCGCCGCCCGCGAGCAGATAGGGCGCCTTGGCGTGCGCGTGGTCGCGCAGCGACATGATCAGCAGCTTCGGGGAGAGCGGCTTGCCGGTGTTCCAGGCCGGGCACTGCGACTGGCAGCGGCCGCACTCGGTGCAGGTGGAGAAGTCGAGGATGCCCTTCCAGGAGAAGTGCTCGACCTGGGAGACGCCGAAGACGGTCTCCTCGCCGTCCTCGTCGTCGAAGACGGTCTCGAAGTCGATCTCCTTGCCGCCGGACGTCATCGGCTGGAGCGCGCCGAGCGCGGAGCCGCCCTCGGCGTCGCGCTTGAACCAGATGTTGGGGAAGCCGAGGAAGCGGTGCCAGGCGACACCCATGTTGGTGTTGAGGGAGACCGTGATCATCCAGATCAGCGAGACGGAGATCTTCACCATCGCGGTGACGTAGATCAGCGTCTGGAGCGTGGAAAGGCTCAGCCCCTCGAAGGCGAGGACCAGGGGGTACGAGACGAAGTACGCGGCCTCGTAGCCGTCGACGTGGTGGATCGCGCCCTCAAGGCCGCGCAGGACGAGGATGGCCAGACCGATGGTGAGGATGACGTACTCGACGAAGTACGCCTGCCAGGCCTTCGAGCCCGCGAAGCGGGACTTGCGGCCCGCGCGCGAGGGCAGGCTCAGCAGCCGGATCACCATCAGGGTCACGATGCCGAGGACCGTCATCACGCCGATGAACTCGATGTACATCTCGAACGGAAGGAAGCCGCCGAGCACCGGGAGCATGAAGTCGGCCTGGAAGAGCTGCCCGTACGCCTGGGCCAGCGTCGGCGGCAGGGTGAGGAAGCCGATCGCCACGAACCAGTGGGCGAAGCCGACGATGCCCCAGCGGTTCATCCGGGTGTGGCCGAGGAACTCCCTGGCCAGGGTGAGGCTGCGCTCCTTGGGGCGGTCGGTGCGGCGGCCGGCGGGCACGGGCTGGCCGAGCCGGACGAAGCGGTAGATCTGCGCGACGGCTCGGGCGATGAGCGCGACGCCGACCACGGTCAGGACCAGCGACACGATGATCGCGGCGAGTTGCATGGCGGGGCTCCTCGGGCCTGCGAGGGTGGGGACCGGTCAGCGCGGAGGCTGCGGTCGGATCTTTCTCCACGCTCGATTACTAAGCGGTAACTTACCCAGTCCGTCTGAGACTACCCACTCCCGGCGTCGCACGGTAAGCCGCGTGGCCGGTGATCTGTATCGCTCAGGCCACCCTGAGTGGCGAGCCTGCCGGAAGGCGTTCCCCCGGGTGCCACGCGCCCGTCATGTCACGTTCTCCGGTGCTGGTGGGGGCGGGGGCGGACGGCGCGGCCGGGGGTGCCGGGCCCGGTGTCGCCGGAGGGTGCTGTCCGGGGGCGGCTGCCGGAATCCCGCCCGCACCCTTCCCCGTGCGCCCGCTCCCGCCTCCCGGGCCGTCCGCTCTCCCCTCTTCTTCTCCTTCTGCTCCTCATGCTTCGCGCCTCCTCCTCTCCCGCTCGGGCTCCTCGCCCCGCCGGTCTTCCCCGTACGACCGTCCGCGCCGTCGCGAACAGGATCCGCAGATCCGTGCCGAGCCAGTGGCCTTGTACGTAGTCGAGGTCCAGGGGATCGCGCTCCTCCCAGGGAAGGCGCGACCGGGAAGCGGGTTGCCAGGGCCGCTCGGGCCGCTCGGGTGCGACCCCTCCAGGGCCGAGCCGGAAAAAGCCGAGCCGGAAAAGGGGGGAGGGCCATGGGTGCGCACCCCTTGTCCGGTGGAATGAGTTTTGATGCGTTATGAGGCTGATTGATGGGTATTGCGGGGGTGACTCTTCCAGATCGGGCCGAGGTGGGGCGGGAGGGCGCGCCCAGTGCCAGGTGGTGGATGGGCTGGTCAGGGGAGGGGTGCTGATAAGGGCTGGATAAAAGTTGAGTGGACTCGGCTCAGGTCTGTTGACGCGGAGGGAGGGGTCATGCATCCTTGAGTCAGTTCCACTCAAGTAGGTAGCTGGAGGATTTGACATGGCACGTGCGGTCGGCATCGACCTGGGCACGACTAACTCCGTCGTCAGCGTTCTGGAGGGCGGCGAGCCCACCGTCATCACCAACGCCGAGGGCGCCAGGACCACGCCGTCCGTCGTCGCCTTCGCCAAGAACGGCGAGGTGCTGGTCGGTGAGGTCGCCAAGCGCCAGGCGGTCACGAACGTCGACAGGACCATCCGGTCGGTCAAGCGCCACATGGGCACCGACTGGAAGATCGAGCTCGACGGCAAGAACTTCAACCCGCAGCAGATGAGCGCCTTCATCCTGCAGAAGCTGAAGCGTGACGCCGAGGCGTACCTGGGCGAGAAGGTCACCGACGCGGTGATCACCGTCCCGGCGTACTTCAACGACTCGGAGCGCCAGGCCACCAAGGAGGCCGGTGAGATCGCGGGCCTCAACGTGCTGCGCATCGTCAACGAGCCCACCGCGGCCGCCCTCGCCTACGGCCTGGACAAGGACGACCAGACGATCCTCGTCTTCGACCTCGGTGGCGGCACCTTCGACGTCTCGCTGCTGGAGATCGGCGACGGCGTCGTCGAGGTGAAGGCCACCAACGGTGACAACCACCTCGGTGGTGACGACTGGGACCAGCGCGTCGTCGACTACCTGGTCAAGCAGTTCCAGAACGGCCACGGCGTCGACCTGGCCAAGGACAAGATGGCCCTCCAGCGGCTGCGTGAGGCTGCCGAGAAGGCCAAGATCGAGCTGTCGTCCTCCACCGAGACGACCATCAACCTCCCGTACATCACGGCCTCCGCCGAGGGCCCGCTGCACCTGGACGAGAAGCTCACCCGGGCTCAGTTCCAGCAGCTGACGGCCGACCTCCTGGAGCGCTGCAAGACCCCGTTCAACAACGTCATCAAGGACGCGGGCATCGCCCTCTCCGAGATCGACCACGTGGTCCTGGTCGGCGGCTCCACCCGTATGCCCGCCGTCGCCGAGCTCGTCAAGGAGCTGACCGGCGGCAAGGAGGCCAACAAGGGTGTGAACCCGGACGAGGTCGTCGCCATCGGCGCCTCGCTCCAGGCCGGTGTCCTCAAGGGTGAGGTCAAGGACGTCCTGCTCCTCGACGTGACCCCGCTGTCCCTCGGTATCGAGACCAAGGGCGGCATCATGACCAAGCTCATCGAGCGGAACACGACGATCCCGACCAAGCGCTCGGAGATCTTCACCACCGCCGAGGACAACCAGCCGTCCGTGCAGATCCAGGTCTACCAGGGTGAGCGCGAGATCGCGGCGTACAACAAGAAGCTCGGCATGTTCGAGCTGACCGGTCTGCCCCCGGCCCCGCGTGGCGTCCCGCAGATCGAGGTCTCCTTCGACATCGACGCCAACGGCATCATGCACGTGACCGCGAAGGACCTGGGCACGGGCAAGGAGCAGAAGATGACCGTCACCGGCGGCTCCTCGCTGCCGAAGGACGAGGTCGACCGGATGCGCCAGGAGGCCGAGCAGTACGCGGACGAGGACCACCGCCGCCGCGAGGCCGCCGAGACCCGCAACCAGGGCGAGCAGCTCGTCTACCAGACGGAGAAGTTCCTCAAGGACAACGAGGACAAGGTCCCGGCCGAGGTGAAGACCGAGGTGGAGACCGCCGTCGCCGAGCTGAAGGAGAAGCTCAAGGGCGAGGACAGCGCCGAGATCCGCACGGCCACGGAGAAGGTCGCGGCCGTCTCCCAGAAGCTCGGCCAGGCGATGTACGCCGACGCGCAGGCGCCGTCCGCCGACGCCCCCCAGGGTGACGCGGGTGCCCAGCAGGCCAAGGCCGACGACGATGTCGTGGACGCCGAGATCGTCGACGACGAGAAGGACACCAAGGGTGGTGCCGCGTGACGGAGGAGACACCGGGGTTCGACGAGAAGGACGAGAACGGCAAGAACCCCTCCGTCCCCTCCGGCGACGCCACTGACGACGCCGCCGAGTCCGCCTCCTCCTCCGCGAAGGAGGGCGGGGCGGCCCCGGCAGGGGACGCGGCGAAGACCGTCGGTCTGACGGCCGAGCTGGACCAGGCCCGCAGCGCGCTCGCCGAGCGCACCGCGGACCTCCAGCGGCTCCAGGCCGAGTACCAGAACTACCGCCGTCGGGTGGAGCGGGACCGCGTCTCGGTCAAGGAGATCGCCACGGCGACCCTCCTGGCCGAACTGCTGCCCGTGCTCGACGACATCGGCCGGGCCCGTGAACACGGGGAACTGGTCGGCGGCTTCAAGTCGGTCGCCGAGTCGCTGGAGACCGCTGCCGCCAAGATGGGTCTCCAGCAGTTCGGCAAGGAGGGCGAGCCCTTCGACCCGACGATCCACGAGGCGCTGATGCACAGCTACGCGCCGGACGTCACCGAGACCACCTGCGTCGCGGTGCTCCAGCCGGGGTACCGGATCGGCGAGCGGACCATCCGGCCCGCACGGGTCGCGGTGGCCGAGCCCCAGCCGGGCGCGTCCTCGGCGTCCGGCAAGGACGCCAAGGACGCGAAGGACTCCACGGCGAACGACGAGGAGAGCGGTGGCCCGGACGAGGGCTGACGCGGTAAGGGCTACGGAAGGCGCCCCGGGGGTCACC
>NZ_JBHVHF010000354.1:0-7081 GCF_042800315.1 Streptomyces sp. NPDC057638 | reverse complement strand
CGGGGAGGGCGCCGTGCCCGCACCGGACGCCGACTCCGTGGACCGCGCGATCGAGGCCGCGGACGCCGCCACGGCCCGGGCGGCCCGAGACGTCGCGGATGCCGCCGAGGCGGCGGCACCCGGCCTGCGTACCGCCGTACGGAACAGCGCGGCGCGGGCCGCCGGAGCCGCTCGGGAGGAGGCGGCGCTGATGCGGGCGTGGGGAGTGGGCTCCGGCGAGCTGGAGCGGATGGCGTTCGACGAGCGCGCCCGCCTCGCCGAACGGCTGCGCACCGGCCGTCTCGCCCGATGGGCCGAACTGATCGGCCGCTTCCGTCAGATGGCCAGCGGAGAGCGTGCCCGCAGGGTGGAGAACACCACCGGGGAGCTGGTCGGCGTCACGCTCGGCGACGACCTCTCCCGTGTCGTCCCGTCCGAGCTGGCCCATCTCGGTCTGCCCGAGCTGCGGGCGGTGTTCGCCGCGCGCTACGCCGCCGGGGAGCTGATGCTCTACGACAGCCAGGGCGAGCGGCCCACCGGCCGGGGCGCCATCATCGCGTGCGTGGACACCTCGCACTCCATGTACGCGGCGGGGCCGGGCGGAGTCACCCGGGAGGCCTGGGCCAAGGCGTGCGCACTGGCGCTGCTGGACCAGGCCCGGGAGGCCCGGCGTGATTTCGTCGGGATCCTGTTCTCCTCCGCCGACCGGCTCCGCGTCTTCCGTTTCCCGGCGGACCGGCCCGCCGCCATCGCCCAGGTGCTCGACTTCGCCGAGTTCTTCCTCGGCGGCGGCACCAGCTATCAGACACCGCTGACGGCGGCGGGCGACCTGCTGGCACGGGAGTTCAACGACACCGCCCGTGCCCGTGGGGACATCGTGATGATCACGGATGACGAGTGCGAGGTCACCGAGGAGTGGACGCGCGGCTGGAACGAGTCCCGGCACCGGCTGGGCTTCCGGGTCTTCGGCGTCGCCATCGGCACCCCGGCCGCCGCCGGCACCGGGTCGGTGCTGGACGCCCTCTGTGACAATCTGCGCTCCATCGAAGACCTCACCGACGTACGGGCCGCCGCCGACCTCTTCCGGGTCATCTGACGCCCACAGCCGTCACCGTGCCCTCGGCGGCCGGACCCGGTGGGAGCCCGGCTCCGGCCGCGACCGGACCACCACCCTCCGCACACACGGTTGTTCACCGTGACCGCGCAGGGCCGTTTGAGCCTCATGTGCCGTATGAGGCCGTGCTGTTAGCGTGGGGGCATGCGCGCTCCCCTTGGTGACTTCGACGACGCCCGGCCCGCCCTCGACCGTCTCGACCTGCTGACACCTCCCGTCGCGGACGCCGTCCGCGCCCGCGTCGGCGATATCCAGCCCGACGAGCTGATCTTCGTGGACACCGATCCGGAGATCGCGGACACCGCCGCCTTCGTCGCCCACCACGGCGCCGCGCTGCTGGCGGCGTCCGCCAACTGTGTGGTCGTGGCGGCCAAGCGGGGCGGGGAGACGAGCTTCGCCGCGTGTGTCGTCCTCTCCCGTACCCGGGTCGACGTCAACGGCGTGGTCCGCAGACACCTCGGCGCGCGCAAGGCGTCCTTCGCGCCGATGGAGACCGCGACCGGACACACCGGCATGGAGTACGGCGGCATCACCCCGGTCGGACTCCCCGCCGACTGGCCCCTGTTGCTCGACGCGTCGGTGGTCGACCTCCCCTGGGTCCTCATCGGCAGCGGACGCAGGCGCGGCAAGCTGATCCTGCCCGGCAAGGCGCTCGCGGCGCTGCCCGGCGCGGAGGTCGTCGAGGGTCTGGGCGCCTGAACCGGTCCCGTCCCGCGCACGGCTGGTGGCCATGGCGCCATGAGGCGTGGCGCGTCGACGCCCGCTTCGCCCTGTGCGAGGTGATGGGGGACCCCGAACCCGCCCTCGCCGTCGTGGATCCGCACATGGTGGTGATCCGTGATCCGTGCACGGTCTCGTGTACGCGGTGCTGAGCTGCGTTGTGTGTCGGGGAATCGAACCCCAGCGCTGCTCTCCACGCGCCACAAGTGGGCCGGAGAACCGCCGGCCCTCGGTGTGTGCGCGCCTCCATGACGACTACCCGCTCCCCATCGCGCTCCCGCGCCGACTCAGTCCAGCAGGTCCACCTCCCAATTGCGGCGCTGGATCCGTACATCGATCTCCCGGATCTCCCGGGCGAGCACATCCGCGCGCTCCCGCAGCCGTGCGACCGGCAGCGCGGCGAGCACCATCAGCTCGGAGCGCAGCTGGCGGCCGTAGCCCCGCTCCCCGGTGCCCGCGGCGGCGTCCGCGGCGGCCGTGATGACCGCGTGGCGCAGCCGCAGGACGTCACGGCGCGCGAGCGCGTCGGTCAGGGTGCCGTCCGTACCCATGTCGGTGGCGGCGTTGGTCTTGTTGATCCGCCTGATCACCCGTTCCAGGGTGTCGAGCACCTCATCCGCCTCCGCCAGGAGCCGGCCCGCGTCCTCGGCGGGTGTCTCACCCTCCTGGAAGCGCGCGTTGTCGACCACGCGTGCGCGCAGCCGCTCGACGCGGCGTGTCGCGTCGGCTCGTTCCGCCAGTGCCTCGGCGAGCTTCATGGAAGGTCCCCCCGTTCCTCGTCCCTCTCGTACGAGTGTAGGAATCAGGGGAGACCGCGGCCCACCGAATTAACGTTCCCTCCGACCGCCCCCGCGGCCCGCGCCGCCCCGCCCCGCGGGGGCACCTCCCGCGAGGCGGGGCGCAGGTGGGGGCACCTCCCGCGCCGCCAGACGCAGGTGGGGGCACCTCCCGCGCCGCCAGACGCAGGTGGGGGCACCTCCCGCGCCGCCAGACGCAGGTGGGGGCACCTCCCGCGCCGCTAGGCGCAGGGGGAGAGAGAGGGAGAGTCCCCCACCCGTTCCCGCGCCCCCAGCGGGAGGGTATCGGGAGAGCCTCAGGCCGCGGGGATCCCGCTCGGCCCGGCGCGCGGGTGTCAGGCCACGCTCACCGATCCATCACTGCGCGGGTCCGTACCCGCCACGAAGCCGGTGCCCGACGGGCCGCGGCGGACGAGCTGGCCATGGCCGACCTGCTCGTCGCGCTCGGCGCAGACCTCCACCCGGTAGCCGCCCCGGGCCAGCGCCTCGGCCGCCCGTGGCGCCACCGCGCCCTCCACCGACGCGACCCGCGCCGGTTCGTCCACCCCGAGTCCGCCGATGACCCAGCGGGGCCGCCCCAGCGCCTCGGCCGGACCGTCCCCGGCGGCGATCCGCAGGGCGAGCTGGGTGTGGATCTGCGGCTGGGCCTTGCCGCCCATCGTGCCGTGGGCGCCGGTCACCTCGCCGTCGCGCCGGGTCAGGACCGGCATCAGGGTGTGGGCCGGGCGCTTGCCGCCCGCCAGCCGGTTCGGGGCGCCCGGGGCGAGATCGAAGAAGGAGCCCCGGTTGTGCAGGATGACCCCGGTCGCCGGGTCGAGGATGCCGGACCCGAAGCTGTGGAACAGGCTCTGGATCAGGGACACCGCGTACCCCTCGGCGTCCGCCGCGACCACGGCGACCGTGTCCCCGCTGGGCCGCGCGGCCTCGTTCCGCCGGGCGGCACCGGGCGGCGCGGACCCGTTCCGCTGTGACGTCGGCCCGTCCCCGTACGGCGTGCCGCGTATGTCGTCGGCGAGGCGGTCCAGACGCGCGGCGCCCAGCAGCTCCGCGACGGGGACGTCCGCGTGGCGCGGGTCCGCCAGATAGCGGTCACGGTCGCGGGTGATCGCGTCGAAGACCCGGGCGGTCAGATCGGCGTCGGCGCCGAGCAGGTCGGCATCGGCCGGGAGCCGTTCCACGATCCCCAGGGCCTGGAGCAGATGCAGACCCTGGGAGTTGGGCGGCGCGGTCAGATACTCCTCGCCCCGGAAATGGGCCGTGAGCGGCGCGCCGGTCTCGGTGGTGTGCCGGGCGAGGTCGTCGCGGGTGAGCGGGGAGCCCAGGGCGCGCAGGGACGCGGTCAGCCGGGCGCCCAGTCCCCCTTCGTAGAGGGCGGCGGCTCCCTCGGCGGCGAGGCGCTCCAGTGTGTCGGCGAGCGCGGGCTGGCGTAGCGGAGCGCCTTCGGCCAGCGGCGCACCGCCGGGGAAGAACACCTCCCGCATCCCCGGGTCGTGCGTCAGCAGCGCGGCCTCGGCGCGCAGTGCGGTGGCGACTCCGGGCGCGGTCGGCACACCGTCACGGGCGTACGCGACGGCCTCGGCGAACAGGCGCTCCCAGGGCAGCCGTCCGGCGAGCCGGTGCAGGGTGGCCCAGCCCGCGACCATCCCGGGAACGGTCACGGTGAGCGGCCCGGTCACCGGCATGCGCGGCCCGGACACGGCCGTGGGGTCGGCCGCCGCGGCGGCGGCGCCGCTGCCGTTGACGGAGACGACGCGCCCGTCCGGCAGTGCCACGAGGGCGATGAGATCGCCGCCGACGGCGCACTGGTGCGGATAGACGACGGTGAGGGCGATGGCGGCGGCGAGCGCCGCGTCCACGGCGTTGCCGCCCGCCCGCCGGACGGCGGCCCCCGCGTCGGTCGCCAGGGTGTGCGGGGCGGCCAGACCGTAGGACGCGGGGCCGGGTCCGCCGGAGGACGCCGAGGGGGTAGGGGAAGGAGGTGCGACGGGCATGAGGGTGGCTTCCTGGAGGGGTGGTGACGGGCGGAAGGCGTGGGGAGGTACGGGGGGAGCGGGCGAAGGCGGTTCGGCCAGGCGCTGGGGCGGGGCGCCGGGGCCGGGCACCCCGGCGGCGAGACGAGCGGGGTGGGGTGGTCCGGGGCCGGTCCCGGACCACGACCAACGACCAACGGCCACCACCCGGCCGCGGCCGCCGGCGCCGTGCCTCAGGCCACCGGACCCGCGCCGTCGGGGCCGCCCAGTTCCAGTGTGCCGATGATCATGCCCTGCACCTCGGTGAGGTGGTCGGCCATCGCCTGCGCCGCCGCCTCGCTGTCATGGCTGATGAGCGCCGCGAGGATACGGCGGTGTGCGCGCAGCGAGGTGACAAGGCGTTCGGTGGACTGGTACTGGGGCCCCCGGGAGGGTCCGACCCACTCGTTGGTGGCTTCGAGGAGCCGGGTGAGCATGGGGTTGTGGGCCGCCTTCGCCACGGCGACATGGAAGGCGCCGTCGAGTTCGATGAGGGCGGTGAGGTTGTCCCGGGCCCGCTCCGCCTCCGCCCGGGAGAGGAGATCGGCGAGGTGCTGGAGGTCGCCGTCGGTGGCGCGGACCGCGGCCCGCGCGGCGACCGGCGGCTCCACGGCCGAGCGCAGGTCCATGACCTCGTGCACCAGCCGGGCCGCGTCGTCCATGTCGCCGAGCTGACGGGCGTGGAGATCGGGCCGGTCGGCGCCGGTGACGATGGTGCCCCGGCCGGGCTTGCGGTTGACGAGCCCGCGGAGTTCGAGTTCCCGCAGCGCCTCGCGTACCGACGCCCGGGAGATACGCAGTCGCTCGGCGAGTTCGCGCTCGGACGGGATGCGCGAGCCCGGCGGCAGCCGCCCGTCCTCGATGAGTCCCTGGAGACGTCCGGCGAGCCGGTCGGGGCCGAGGGCGGCCTCGGGAGCGATGAGGGTCCAGTCGACGGGCACCAAGGGGCCTTTCCGGTCGGGGCCGCGCGGCGCCGGGCGGGCGCCGCCGTGGTGGTGGGCGGTGGTCGGTGCCGGGGCCACGGCCGCGCGTCCGGGGGCGGTACGCGGCGGCCATGGCGCGGCGCGGTCAGTCGTCGATCTCGACTGTGAGCCAGTTCTCGAAGCAACTGCGGCGGGCCAGGCTCATCACGCCGATGGTGGCGCGACCGCCGAGTCCCGCCTCCGGCCCGAAGACGTCCCGGAAGAGGTCCGTCGCGCCCGAGGACACCTTGTGCACGTCCTCGAACTCCGGGGTGCTGACGACGAAACACAGTGAGCGTACAAGGGAGTGCACCCGGTTCAGGGAGCCGAGGGCGTAGCGGATGCCGCCCAGGCAGTTCAGCGCGGTGAGCCGGGCCGCCTCGTACCCCTGCTCGATGGTCACATCGGCGCCGAGGCGTCCGGGGTGGCGGACGTTGCCGTCGGCGTCGTCGGCGGTGTGGCCGCCCAGGAAGAGCAGATTGCCGCTGATGTGGTGGGGCTTCATCGAGCCGTACTCGGCGCCGTAGTAGGGCCGGGCGGAGAAGTCGGGGATGACGAGTCCCAGTTCGCGGACGCGGGTCTCGGGATCGTTTTGAGCCATGGAGATCGTGCCTTCGAGTGTCGGTGTGGCCCTGCCGGTGGGCCAAGATAGTCAGATGGTCCGACCAAGTGGGTTTATTGTTTGGGCACGTTTTCCCCCATGTCAACCCCTGGCCGTCGGCACGCCCCCACTGCCCGGCCACAGCTTCCGAGGAAACGGCATGATGCGAAATCAGCCAGCCGACCGTCCCGAGGACCCGGATGACCACGCCCGTCCGGCGCCGGCGGACCCTCACGGCGGCGACAGCGACGGACCCTCCACCACGGCGGCCGCGGCCTCCTCCGTGGCACGGCCCACGGCGGCGCGCCGGGACACGGACCCGGCCCCGGACCCGGCCCCGGGCGCAGGCACAAACACCGGCTCCGGATCCGACTCCGGCACAGGCACAGGCACAGGCACAGGCACAGCGCGGCACACCGCCCGCACGCCCCGGCATCGCCTCGCCGACACCCTCCCCCTCCTGCTGACCGTCGCGGCCGGAGCCACCGACGCCGTCGCGTATCTGGGCCTCGGCGGGGTCTTCACCGCCAACATGACCGGCAATCTCGTCCTGCTCGGTATCGCGGGCTCCCACGGCGTGGATCTGCACGTGGCGCGCGCGGCGGCCGCGACGGTCGCCTTCACCGCCGGGCTCGTACTGGCCTTCCTGATCACCCGCGACCTGCCCGCGGGGGCGGTGTGGCCGCGCCGGATCACAGCCGCCCTGGCCGTGAGCCTGGGCTGCCAGCTCGCCTTCCTGGCCGGCTGGGCGGCCGTGGACGGCCGCCCGGGAGGGGTCGCGGACGTGGGCCTGGTCAGCCTGTCGGCGCTGGCGATGGGGGTGCAGACGGCGTGCGCGCGGCGCGTCGCGCTCGGCGGTATCACCACCACCTTCGTCACGGGGACCCTGACCTCGGTGG
>NZ_JBHVHF010000353.1:0-7155 GCF_042800315.1 Streptomyces sp. NPDC057638 | reverse complement strand
GGGGGGGGGGGCGGCGGCCGTCACCGCGCCCCCGCCCGGTCACGCGCCCGCCGCGTCGGCCAGTTCCGCCAGCGCGTCCGCCAGCGCCCCGAGCCCCGGCCCCGCCGGACCACCGGGCTCGGTCAGATACAGATCGCGCCGGATCTCCACCATCAGCGCGCTGACCCGCGGTTCGCGCCCGTAGAACTCCAGCGGCACATAGGCCCCCGCGAAGGGACTGTCCAGGCCCGTACCGCCGAACCCGCCGAACGCCCGCTCCGCCGCCGCCAGCAGCGCGGGCGGGGTGTGGAAGGGATCCGTCCCCAGACAGACCGGGGGCCGCGGCCCGTCGCCGTGGAGTTCGTACGGCAGCGCCCGGCTCGGATACGAGTGGACATCGAGGACCACCGCGCGCCCCACCGCCTCCAGCCGCGCGGCCACCGCGTCCGTCACCGCCCGCGCGTACGGGTGGAAGTAGCGCTCGATCAGCGGCTGAGGGTCCACCCCCGCATCCCGGAGCACGGCGCCGTGCGTGGTACGGGTGTAGACCGCGCCCATCCCGGCCGCGAGCATCTCCTCCCGATCGTCGGGGAACCGCTCGGGATCCACCACCAGCCGCGACAGCCGGTTCTCCAGCCGCCAGGGCGTCACCGCGCACCGCTCGGCCGCCACCCGCGCCAGATCGGCGGTGTGCGCGTCGGTGATGTGGTCCAGTTCCCGCTCCAGTTCCGCGTCCCCGAGCGCGATCCCCGCCCGTACCGCCGGGGGGATGGTCCGCGAGGAGTGCGGTATGTGCAGGATCACGGGGGAGTCGGCGGCGCCGGGCAGCAGCGCGAAGGACGTTCCATCGGCACGGTCCGCCGTGGTCATGGCTCACTCCGTCACAGGGGGGACGGCCCGGCCGGGCCGTGCGGTGAGGCCCACCGTACGCAGCGGGGGCCGGGGCATCGCGCCCCGGCCCCTCTCCGTACCGTACGGACCGTTCCTCAGCCCTGACCGGGCGTCGGCGCGGCCTCGGCCGAGGGCGCGGCCACCGGGTCCTCGACCGCCACGGGGTCCTTGACCGTCACCGGGTTCGCGCCCGCTACCGGGTTCGCGCCCGCTACCGGGTTCGCGCCCGTCACCGGGTCCGCGCCCGGGGCCTTCGCGGGCGCCGCGCACTCCGTCGCGTCGATGACCTCCGCCGGGACCGGCGCGGCGGCCGCCGTGCGCAGCCGGGGCCCGATCAGCGGCTCGCACCAGCGCGCCGCCAGCGGGCCGAGGATCACCAGGATCAGCACATACGCCGTCGCGATCGGGCCGATCCTCGGCTCCGTCGCCACCGCCAGCCCCGCGATCACGATGGAGAACTCGCCGCGCGCCACCAGCGCGCCACCCGCCCGCAGCCGTCCGCGCGGGCCGATCCCGGCGCGCCGCGCCGCGTACCAGCCGGTGAGGACCTTGGTGACGGCGGTGACGATCGCCAGCAGCAGCGCGGGCAGCAGCACCGGGGGGATCTCGGTCGGATCGGTGGAGAGACCGAAGAAGACGAAGAACACGGCCGCGAACAGGTCCCGCAGCGGCGTCAGCAGCTTGCGCGCGCCCTCGGCCACCTCACCGGAGAGCGCGATCCCCACCAGGAACGCCCCGACTGCCGCCGAGACCTGGAGCTCCTGCGCCACGCCCGCCACCAGCAGGGTGAGCCCGAGGACCACCAGCAGCAGCATCTCCGGGTTGTCGGAGGAGACCGCGCGGCTGATGAGCCGGCCGTGACGGAGCGCCAGATAGAGCACCACGCCCACCGTGCCGAGCGCGATCAGCAGGGTCACACTGCCGCCGGCCAGACCGACGCCCGCCAGCAGCGCGGTCAGCAGCGGCAGATAGACCGCCATCGCCAGGTCCTCCATCACCAGGACGCCCAGGACCACCGGGGTCTCCCGGTTGCCCAGGCGTCCCAGATCGGTGAGGACCTTGGCGATCACACCGGAGGAGGAGATCCAGGTGACACCCGCGAGCGCGACCGCCGCCACCGGCCCCCAGCCGAGCAGCAGCGCCGCGGCCGCGCCCGGCAGGGCGTTGAGGGCGAAGTCGACCAGCCCGGAGGGGTACTGGGTCTTGAGGCTGCCGACCAGTTCGGAGGCGCTGTACTCCAGGCCGAGCAGAAGCAGCAGCAGGATCACGCCGATCTCGGCGCCGACGGCGACGAAGTCCTCGCTCGCGCTCATCGGCAGCAGCCCGCCGGTGCCGAAGGCCAGCCCCGCCAGCAGATAGAGCGGGATGGGGGAGAGCCCGACGCGCCCGGCGGCGCGGCCTATGAGCCCCAGCACCAGGATGATCGCGCCGAGCTCGATCAGCAGCATGGTCGTCTCGTGCACGGTCAGCCTCCGGTGATGATCTCGGCGAGGGCGTCCACGCCCTGACGGGTGCCCACCGCGACGACGGTGTCGCCGATGGCGAGACGGAAGTCGGGCTCCGGGGACGGGTGCGCGCTGTGGCGGCGCAGCACCGCCACGATGGACGCGCCGGTCCGGGAGCGGGCCCGGGTCTCGCCGAGCAGCCGGCCGCCGAAGGGCGAGCGGGTGCCGATCTGGATGTGCTCGGTCACCAGGTCGATGCCGTCGGTGCGGACCGCGTCGATCGGCGCCGGGTCGATCAGGTGGGCCAGGGCGGTGGCCTCCTCGGCGGTCAGCGGGACCGCGAGCTGGCAGGCGTCCGGGTCTTCGGCGTCGTAGAAGCCGAGGAAGCGGCGGCCGTCGTGGTGGACCACGACGGAGATGTGACGCCCTTCCTCGGTGGTGAAGTCGTACTGCGTACCGACTCCCGGCAGTGAGGTCCGACGGGTGCCCATGCTCGCCTCCAGGCGTGGGTCTCCCTCTCACCGTGGGCGGGTGAGCGGGGAAATGGGTGGGGTGTGCGGGACAGTCTACGGAAACGGGATCACCGCAGCTCATCCCGGCCCCGGACGCCGTGACGGAGAGCCAGGGGTGGAGTGGGGCGTCCGTGGTGCCGGGTCAGGGGTGGAGCGGGGCTTCCGCGGCGGAGGGTCAGGGGCGCAGCAGCGCGGGTGTGGCGCGGTCCAGCACGCCGCTGACGCGCTCCCAGGTCTCCCGGTCCCGCTCGACCGCGGGCAACTCGCGTACCCCGCCCGCCGCCTCCTCCCGTGTTCGCTCCCACGCCCGCGCCAGCGCCACCGCGTCGCCCTCGCCCGCCGCCGACGCCGCCAGCGCCGCCGCGCCGACCGCCACCGGTTCCGCGGTCCGCGGCAGCAGCACCGGCCGCCCGGCGAGACGGCGTACGGTCTCCACCCAGTACGGGCCGCGCGCACCGCCGCCGATCAGCCGCAGCGGCCGGGTCGCGGCCTGGGGCGAGGCCGGGGCGGGTCCGCCGACGGCGAGGACCGTGTCGAGCGCGCGCAGCACGGTGACGACGGCCCCCTCGTACGCGGCGCCGAGGATCTGCTGACGGCTGGTGGAGTGCCGCAGCCCGGTCAGCAGCCCCGACGCGGTGGGCAGATCGGGGGTGCGCTCACCGTCGAGGAAGGGCAGCAGCACCACCTCGCCGCCCGCCTCGGCGGTGTCCCGGCTCAGTCCGAGCAGCGCGGCCACCCGGTCCACGGCGAGGGTGCAGTTCAGGGTGCAGGCCAGTGGCAGATGATGGCCGTCGGCGCTGGCGAAGCCGGAGAGCGCCGGGGTGGCGGGCCGGGCCCGGGTGACGGTGTAGACGGTGCCGGAGGTGCCGAGGCTGAGCACCGGATGGTCCATCAGACCGGCCGCGCCGAGCCCGAGCCCGACGGCGGCGGCCATGTTGTCCCCCGTACCCGCCGCGACCGCGATCCCCTCCGGCAGACCGAGCGCCGCGGCGGCGGCCGGGGTCAGATCGCCGACGCGGATGCCGCCGCCCGCCGCCACCGGGGGCAGCAGCCGGGCGTCGAGACCGATCAGGTCCAGTACGGCCGGGTCGTACGCCCCGGTCGCGGTCGCGTACCAGCAGGTGCCCGAGGCGTCCCCCGGGTCGGTGGCGGCGGTGCCCGCCAGCCGTTCGGTGAGGTAGTCATGGGGCAGGCGGACGGCGGCGGTGGCGGCGGCCGTCCGCGGCTCGTGCTCCGTCAGCCAGCGCCACTTCGCGGCGGTGACGGCGGCCACCGGGGCCGAACCCGTGCGGTCCGCCCAGCCGCCGGGCCCGCCGAGCGCCTCGGCCAGCGCCGCCGCCTGGGGCGCGGCCCGGGTGTCGTTCCACAGCATCGCGGGCCGCAGGGGCGCCCCGGCGCGGTCCAGCACCACCAGCCCGTGCTGCTGCCCGGCGACCGCGATCCCCCGTACCGCCGCGGGCGGCGCCCCCGAGGCCGCCAGTGCCGCGCCGACCGCCCCGGCCAGCGCGCGCCACCAGCTCTCCGGGTCGCTCTCCCGGGCGCCCGACTCCCCGCGCACCTCGTGCGGGGCGCTCTCGGTGGCGCGGACCCGGCCGGTGGCGATCTCCACGACGACGGCGGTGGTGGACTGGGTGGAGCTGTCCACCCCGATCACGAGGCCGTCAGCCCCGCCGGTTCGCCGGGTCACCGGCCGGGTGGAGTCCTTCGTCGCGCCGCTCGCCCGTCTCGGCATCGTCCACGCCTCCCTTGTCCTTCGATGGGCCCCGGGCCGGCCGTGGCGCAAGGAAGGTATGTCAACTTCCGGCCGGACGACAGATGGCACGGGTCTTCACCGTCCCGGTGAGGGTGTGCCACATTCGTCAGGCCGGAAAACAAACCACGCGGGACGAGCGGCCGCGGCGGTCTCCGCGCGCCATCGGAATCCCGCCCCCGAGGCCGCTCACCCGCGCCGAATCCCGTCCGTATGCCACCCGTACCCCCGCCCACACCACCCGTGTTCATGGACGTCCAGCGAAAGCCACTACGGCGGACCAAGGCGGTCAGCGATGCAGGAACGCTTCACTCCCACGCCCGGCGACCGGTTCAGCTTCGGCCTGTGGACCGTCGGCTGGCCCGGCAGAGACCCCTTCGGGGACCCGACCCGACCCCCGCTCGACCCCGTCGACACCGTGCGCCGCCTCGCCGACCTCGGCGCGTACGGGGTGAGCCTCCACGACGACGACCTCATCCCGCCCGGCTCCTCGGAGACCGAACGCGAGCGCACGCTCTCCCGGTTCCGCGCCGCCCTGGACGCCACCGGACTGACCGTGCCGATGGCGACCACCAACCTCTTCACCCACCCCGTCTTCAAGGACGGCGCCTTCACCGCCAACGACCGCGACATCCGCCGCTACGCGCTGCGCAAGACCCTGCGCGCCATCGACACGGCGGCCTCGCTCGGCGCCAGGACCGTCGTCGCCTGGGGCGGCCGGGAGGGCGCCGAGTCCGGCGCGGCCAAGGACGTCCCGCTCGCCCTCGACCGGCTCAAGGAGGCGTTCGACCTGCTGGGGGAGTACATCACCGACCAGGGATACGCGCTGCGCGTCGCCCTCGAACCCAAGCCCAACGAACCCCGCGGCGATCTGCTGCTGCCCACCGTCGGCCACGCCCTCGCCTTCATCGAACGGCTGGAGCGCCCCGCCCTCTTCGGGGTGAACCCCGAGGTCGGCCACGAGCAGATGGCCGGGCTCAACATCGCCCACGGCGTGGCCCAGGCCCTCTGGGCGGACAAGCTCTTCCATATCGACCTCAACGGCCAGTGCGGCGCCCGGTACGACCAGGACCTGCGCTTCGGCGCCGGGGACCTGCGCGCCGCCTTCTGGCTGGTGGACGTGTTGGAGTCCGGCGGCTACGACGGCCCGCGCCACTTCGACTTCAAGCCCCCGAGGACCGAGGACGCCGACGGGGTGTGGGTCTCGGCCGCCGCCTGTATGCGCACCTATCTCATCCTGCGCGACCGCGTGGCCGCCTTCCGCGCCGACCCCCGGGTCCGCACCGCCCTGAGCGACGCGCGCGTGGACGGACTCGCCTTCCCGACCGCCGCCGACGGCCTGAAGGCCCTGCGCGCCGACCGCACGGCCTACGAGGAGTTCGACCTGGACCGCGCGGCCGCCCGGGGCATGGCCTTCGAGGCGCTGGACCAGCTGGCGCTGGAACATCTGGTGGGCACGGCGTAGCCCCGTACGCGGCCCCCCCGTCGTACCCACGGCTGTACGACGGGGACGGTCCGACCGGCTCCCATGACCGGCTTCCGCGACCGGCCGTACGTGTGCCGTCCGACCGGCCGTGGGCCCCGCGACCGGGCGCGGGCCCGGGGCGGGCCGGCCGGCCCGGTTCAGCGGCCGGTGCGCAGCACGCGCTGCGCCGTGGCCAGCCACGCGCGCTTGATCCCGGCGTGCGCGCGGAACCGCGCGGGCTCCGCCCGCACCGCCGCCTCCTGCACCCGCCGGTCCGCCGCCACCCACGCCTCGACCAACCCGACGTCCTCCTTGCAGCGGACGTCCGCCGCCGCGGTGGCCAGCTCCCGGGCCACCGGCCGGGGCCTGGCACCCCACGCGGGGTCCGCGAAGGACTGGAAGGGGTCGCCGTAGGAGAACCCGGCCCGCTTCATGCACGCGCTCCACGCGCGGTTGGCCGCCGTGACCTCGGGGGAGCGCCGCGCCTCGGCGAAGGTCCGGGTGGACGCCTGGGCGAGGTGGTCCTGGTCACGAGGGCCGACCTCGCGGACGATCCGGGCGTTGGCCCGCGCCCAGCAGCCGCCGACGCCCGTGATCCCCCCAGGGCCGTAGGCGGCACGCCGCTGGGCGGCCGGGAGCTTGCCGCGCGCGGTCCGCGCGGCCTCCCGCCGCTGGTAGGCGGGGGAGGGCGGAGCGAGGTGATAGCCGTAGCGGGCCGCGTCACGCGCGCCGGTCAGCCCGTAGCGGCGTGTGTGGGGCGGTTCGACGTCCCGCGCGGTCAGCGGGGGCAGGGGAGACCAGGTGACGCCCTGGGCGCGCAGACACGACCGGAGGAGGAGGTCGGTCGCCTCGCTGATGGTCAGGCTCTCGTACGGGGAGTTCTCGTAGGCGTCGAACGGCAGGACCAGCGTCGCGGTGTCCATGGCGGCGGTCGGTGGCGGCCCGGTGCGTGACACGGTCGGGGCCCGCGCGTCGTCGCGGTCGGACAGGGCGACGAGCGTCAGGGCGAGGGCGAGCACGGTGGTCACGGTGAGCGGGATCAGCAGACGGCGCCGCCTGGGCACGGAAGGGGCTCCTTCGTCGGACGGTGGCGGATGGCGGGAGGGGGTGCCC
>NZ_JBHVHF010000352.1:0-7178 GCF_042800315.1 Streptomyces sp. NPDC057638 | reverse complement strand
CGCCCCGCACCGGGGGGCCCCGGCTCCGTACCGTTCGCCGCGCGGACCGCTGTGCCACGGCCCGGTCCGTCACCACCCCGGCCATCCGGCCGACGGCGGCGACCCGGCCGTACGGCCGCCCTACGCTCCCGCCGGCCCGGCCGCGAAGGCTCCGTACGATCTCGTCGTCTCCGCCGGGATCGGCGGCGGTTTCCCCGGGCGGGCGCCGGTCGGCTCGGTCGTCGTCGCCGACGCGATCACCGCGGCCGATCTGGGCGCCGACAGCCCGGAGGGTTTCCTGGACGTCCGGGAACTGGGCTTCGGGCGCAGCGGGCATCTGCCGCCCGCCGACACCGTGGCCCGGGTCGCGGCGGCCGTCGGTGGCGCCGTCGTCGGCGGGGTGCTGACCGTCTCCACGGTGACCGGGACCGCCGCCCGCGCCGCCGAGCTGAGCGGGCGTCACCCGGGCGCCGTCGCCGAGGCGATGGAGGGTTTCGGGGTCGCCGAGGCCGCCGCCGCGCACGGGATCCCGGTACTGGAGATCCGCGCGGTCTCCAACCCGGTGGGCCCGCGTGACCGCGCCGCCTGGCGCGTCGGTGAGGCCCTGGACGCGCTGCGCGGGGCCTTCTCCCAGCTCGCCCCCGTCTTCGAGGAGTCCCGGTGACCTTGCGGATCGCCTACTCGCCCTGCCCGAACGACACGTTCGTCTTCGACGCCTGGGCCCATGGCCGCGTCCCCGGGGCGCCTCCCATCGACGTGACCTTCGCCGACATCGACCTCACCAACGGTCTGGCCGAGCGCGGCGAGCTGGACATCCTCAAGGTGTCGTACGCGGTGCTGCCGTGGGTCCTCGACGAGTACGCCCTGCTGCCGTGCGGCGGCGCGCTGGGCCGTGGCTGCGGTCCGCTGGTCCTCACCCGCGAGCCGGGGCTCGACCTCACCGGCCGTACGGTCGCGGTCCCCTCGGAGCGCTCGACCGCCTATCTGCTCTTCCGCCTCTGGGCGGCGGAACGGGTCCCCGGTGGTGTCGGCGAGGTCGTCGTGCTGCCGTTCCACGAGATCATGCCCGCCGTACGGGACGGCCGGGTGGACGCCGGGCTCGTCATCCACGAGGCCCGTTTCACCTATCCGTCGTACGGACTGCACGCTCTGGCCGATCTCGGCGCGCACTGGGAGTCCACCACCAGCCTGGCGATCCCGCTGGGCGCGATCATCGCCAAGCGCTCGCTGGGCGCCGGGACCCTGCACCGGATCGCCGACACCATCCGTACCTCGGTACGGATGGCCTGGGACGACCCGGAGGCGTCGCGCCCGTATGTCCGTGAGCACGCCCAGGAGATGGACCCGGCCGTCGCCGACCAGCACATCGGCCTGTACGTGAACGAGTTCACCGCCCATCTGGGCGAGAGCGGCCACGCGGCGGTGCGGGGTCTGCTGACCCGCGCGGCGGCTGAGGGCCTGGTGCCGCCGCTGGCCCCGGACGCCCTGGAGTTCCCCGAGCGGCCCGCGGGGGGATAGGGCGCCAGGCCCCGGAGACGGACGAGGGGCCCCGGACATACGGAACCGGGGCGCCCCAAGGGTGGGGGCGCCCCGGTCGGGTCTCTTTTTTTGAGGGGGGGGCGGCCGGTGCCGCTCAGACGTCCAGCTGGTCGGCCACGGCCCGCAGCAGACCCGCGATCTTCTTGCCATGGGCCTTGTCGGGGTAGCGTCCGCGCTCCAGCATCGGCGTGATGTTCTCCAGGAGGGTCGTCAGGTCCTGGACGATGGAGGCCAGCTCGTCGGGCTTGCGGCGCTGTGCCGCCGCCACGGACGGAGTGGGATCGAGGACCGTCACCGAGAGAGCCTGGTCGCCGCGCTGCCCCGCGACGACACCGAACTCCACGCGCTGTCCGGGCTTGAGCGAGTCGACGCCGTCGGGCAGCACTGACGAGTGCACGAAGACGTCGCCGCCGTCGTCGCGGGAGAGAAAGCCGAAGCCCTTCTCACTGTTGAACCATTTGACCTTGCCGGTAGGCACGTCTGTCCTCGTCTTCGTACTCGTTGGGGCGCGGGGGCCACCGGGAGCTGGGAGCCGGAGAGCGGCTCTGGATAGCACTACAGCGGGCCTGCACACCGGCCCGCCAACCCAAGGCTAATGGTCCAGGGGCCGGATACAAGACGTCGCCGATCGGTTCCTACTCGCGGGGAACTACCCTGGCCGGATGACTGCTACTCCTTCCGCGCCGGGTGACGGGCTGGTCCGTACCGGTGGCATCGTCTTCGTCGTCGGCGCGGTCGCCACACTGATCACCATGGCACCGCTCTTCCTGGGGACGGATCCCTTCCCCCCGATCGCTTATGGCGTGTGCATGCTGATGGGCGTCGGCTTCGCGATCTCCGGGGCCGGGGTGCTGCGCTCGATCTCCGCCCAGCGCCGCGCCGCGCGCCGGTCCGCTTAGGACCGCCCGTCCCGTCCCCGGGTGTCCGCGCGGTCGGCGCGCAGCCAGCCGGGGAACGCGCCGAGCCCGTCGAGCACCACATCCGCCCCGGCTTCGCGCAGCTCAGCGGGGGTGCAGGGGCCGGTGGCCACGGCGACCGCGAGCGCTTGGGCGGTGTGCGCGCCCCGGACATCGCCGATGTGGTCGCCGACGTACGCGTACGCGCCGTACTCGCGCAGCGCCTCCGCCTTGCCCTCCGCCCACAGCCAGCCGATGACGGCGTCCGGGGTGATGCCGAGCGTATCGAGATGGAGCCGGGCGTTGGGCTCGTGCTTGGCCGTGACCACGATCGCCCGGCCGCCGAGGGCCTGAACGGCGGTGATCGCCTCACGGGCGCCGGGCAGCGCGGTGGTGGGGTCGATCGCATGGGCCGGATACAGCTCGCGGAAACGGTCCGCCATGGCCTGAATCTGATCATCGGGGAACCAGTGGGCCAGCTCCTGCTCCAGCGGGGGACCCAGCCGGGTGACCGCGAGATCGGCGTCGACCCAGACCCCCGTCTCGGCGGAGAGCGCGCGGTAGACGGCGTGGATGCCGGGCCGTGAGTCGATGAGGGTCATATCGAGGTCGAAGCCGACGGTGAAGCGGGGTGCGGGGGAAGCGGGGGAGGCGCTGGGGTCTGCGTGGCCTGCGCTGTCTGCGTTGCCTGCGTTGCCCGTGCTGTCTGCGGTAGGGCTGGTGTGGCTGGGGCGGATGGACTGTCCTGCGCGGTCTGTCGGCATAGGGCCATTGTGCGGGGGTCCACGCCATTCCACCGTGCCTGCACCCTCTGCTTAAACTTAGCCAAGCCTAACCATGCTTGTGCCTCGCTGAACCCGCCCTTCCCCTCCTTCGATTGGTGACCATGTCAGCCAGACGCGCGCTCGCGGTCCGCCGCACCGGCTGGACGGCGGCGGCCGTCGTGGCCCTGCTGGTCGCCGTGTTGCTCAGTCTCGCCGTCGGGGCGCGCTCCATCGCGCCCTCCGTGGTGTTCGACGCCCTGCTGCACGGCGGCGGCGGAGCCGACGGCGAAGTCATCCGCGAGATGCGCGTACCGCGCACCCTCGTCGGTGTGATGGTCGGCGCGGCCCTCGCGCTGGCCGGGGTCGTCGCCCAGGGCGTCACCCGCAACCCCATCGCCGACCCCGGCATCCTCGGCATCAGCCAGGGCGCCTCCGTGGGCGTCGTCCTGGCGATCACCTTCGCCGGGGTGCACACCCTCACCGGCTATGTGTGGTTCGCCTTCGCCGGGGCGGCGATCACCTCGGTCGCCGTGTACGCGATCGCCGCCCGGGGCCGGGGCGGCGCGACCCCCGTGAAACTCGCCCTCGCCGGGGCCGCTCTCAACGCCCTTCTGGCCGCCGTGACCAGCGGAGTGCTCGCCACCCAGGCGGCCGCGCTGGACGAGTACCGCTTCTGGCAGATCGGTTCGATCGCCGGACGGGACGCGGCCCTGGCGGGCCAGGTCTGGCCGTTCCTGCTGGTGGGAATCGTGCTCGTGGCGATGGTCGCCCGGGGCCTGGACGCGCTCGCGCTCGGCGAGGACGTCGCCAGGGGGCTCGGCCAGAAAGTCGCCACCGTCCGGATCGTCGGCGGGATCGGCGCGACCATCCTGACCGGCGTGGCGGTCGCCGCCGCCGGGCCGATCGCCTTCATCGGACTGGCCGTCCCCCATATCGCCCGTGCGCTGGTGGGCGGCGACCACCGCTGGGTACTGCCGGTGGCGGCGCTGGTCGGCCCGGTGCTGCTGCTGGTGGCGGACGTGGTCGGCCGGGTGGTCTTCCCGCCGGGCGAGGTGCCCGCCGGGGTGACGACCGCCCTGCTCGGTGTGCCCTTCCTGGTCACCCTGGTCCGCCGCAAGGCGGTCCCGGCGTGAACGCTCCGCCCCGGGCCTCCCGTACGCGTATCCGTACCGGTACCCGTACGCGTATCCGCACCGCGCACCACAGAGAACCCGACGACTTCGCAGGGGGCCGTTCATGAGCGCCACCGTCCGGCCCGCAGGGTACGCGCTCGCGCGCAAGGGGCGCGGGTCACTGCTGGTGCACCGCAGGTCGGCCCTGGTCGCCGCCGGGCTGGGGGCGCTGCTCCTCGCCGTGTGCGTGGCCTATCTGTCGGTCGGGGAGAGCTTCGTCGCCCCGGCCGAGGTGGTGCGGGTGCTCTTCGGGCACCCGTCGCCGGACGAACTGGTCGTGGAGACGCTGCGGCTGCCCCGGATGACGACCGGTCTGCTGGTCGGGCTCGCGTTCGGTGTCGCGGGCGCGCTCATCCAGACCGTGGCGCGCAATCCGCTCGCCAGCCCCGACATCATCGGGATCAGCCAGGGCGCGACCGCCGTCACCGTGGCCGGGATGACCTTCGGTGTCACCTCCTTCACCGTGCTGCCCTACCTCTCCGTCGCCGGGGGGATCCTCGCCGCCGCCCTCGTCTATGTCTTCGCCTGGCGCGGCGGGATGCACGCCACCCGGTTCGTGCTCATCGGCATCGGCTTCGCGGTCGCCCTGCGCTCGGTGACGGTACTGCTGCTGACCAAGGGTGATGTGACCGTCGCCCAGCAGGCCCACATCTGGATGACCGGCTCCCTCAACGGGCGCGGCTGGGACGAGGTCGCCCCCCTCGCCTGGACCCTGCTGGCGCTCTGCCCCGCCGTGCTGTGGGCGGCCCGCGCCCAGCGGACCGTCTCCCTCGACGACTCCACCGCCGTCTCCCTCGGCGTACGGCTGGGCCGGGTCCGGCTCGGACTCGTCGCCCTCGGGGTGGTGCTCGCCTCCGTCGCCACCGGCGCGGCGGGCCCGATCGACTTCGTCGCGCTGCTCGCACCGCAGATCGCCCGCCGTCTCACCCGTACCGCACAGATCCCGCTGCTCGGCTCGGCGCTGCTCGGCGCGGTCGTCGTCGTCCTCGGGGACCTGCTGGCGCGCAAGCTGCTCTCCCCCACCGAACTGCCCGTGGGCGTCCTGACGGCCGCCATCGGGGCGCCGTATCTGATCTGGCTCATCATGCGGAGCCGTACCACCGGAGGTGCATCGTGAGCAGACTGACCGCGCGCGAGCTGACGCTCGCCTACGACGACCGCACGGTCGTCCACGAGCTGGACCTGGCGATCCCCGACGGCCGGGTCACCGTCATCGTCGGCCCCAACGCCTGCGGCAAGTCGACCACCCTGCGCGCCCTCGGACGGCTGCTCAAGCCGAGCGGCGGCGCCGTCCTGCTCGACGGCGCCGAACTCTCCCGGATGCCCACCAAGCAGATCGCCCGCGCCATCGGACTGCTGCCGCAGTCGCCGTCCGCGCCCGAGGCGATCACCGTCGCCGATCTGGTCTCCCGGGGCCGCCAGCCGCACCAGGCCTGGTGGCGGCAGTGGTCCGAGGAGGACGAACGGGCCGTCACCGACGCGATGGAACGCACCGATGTGAGGGCGCTCGCCGACCGCAACGTGGACGAGCTGTCCGGCGGCCAGCGCCAGCGGGTCTGGATCGCGATGGCGCTGGCACAGGAGACGGACGTCCTGCTGCTGGACGAGCCGACGACCTTCCTGGACATCGCCCACCAGGTGGAGGTGCTCGACCTGGTGCGCCAGCTCAACCACGAGCGGGGGCGGACCGTCGTCGCCGTGCTGCACGACCTCAACCAGGCCGCCCGCTACGCCGACCACCTGGTGGCGATGAAGGCGGGCCGGATCGTGGCCGAGGGGCCGCCCGGGGAGGTCGTCACGGCCGAACTGGTACGGGAGGTCTTCGGCCTGGAGTCGGTGATCGTGCCGGATCCGGTGACCGGGTCCCCGCTGGTGGTGCCGGGCGCGCCGTACGCCGCGCCGACGTCCGCCGCGCGGCCCCCGTCCCAGGCCCCCGCGTCCGCCGGGTCCCCCGCGCTGGCCGAGACCGTACGGAAGACGGGCGCCTGACCCCGCCCCGCCGGTCGCCCCTCTGACGCCGGGCCGGCGTCCGTGCCCGCGTCCGTACGGAGGCGGGGGGCCGGGTGCGCGAACGTAGCGCGGAGGTACGGAACCGGTGTGCCGGGCCCGCGTACGGACGGGGCGCAGACGCGGGCCCGGCCGTACGGAACGGAAACGCGGCTCCTGGCTCCGGGCCCCAGCTCCACGCCTCAGCTCCGGACCCCGCTCCACACCCCAGCTCCGGACACCCGCCCACGGCCCCCGCTCAGGCCCTGCGGCGCGCCCGGAGGACGAGATAGAGCGCCGACGCGAAGGCCGCGCCCTTCACCATCCACGGCCACGCCCCGCCCAGTACCTCCTTCAGGCTCTCCTGCCGCGCGTCCAGCTCCGCCGACGCCTCGTCCACCCGGCTCCACGCCCACACGATCCCGGTCAGCGCCACCACTCCCGGCAGCACCAGCACCGCGAACTTGCGCTGCGCCATGGTGAGCTTGTTGGAGGCGTAGGCGCAGAGCCAGCCGAGCCCCAGCACCACATAGGAGCTGAAGAGCGCGCCCGCGACCAGGAGTGCCGCCGCGACCAGCAGGAAGGGGCTGTCGAATCCTCGCGGGGGCGCCTTCTCGGCCGCCGGTTCCGGTGTCTTCTCCACCGCCGGGGTCTCGGCGGCGGGCGGGCCGCCGCGCCGCAGGAGCCGGGCGGGCAGCCAGCGGGGGAGGCCCTTGCGTTTCCCGCCGCCGTCGTCGTCGCCCGCCGCCGCCTTCTTCTCCTCTTCCTCGGCGGCCTCCTCCGCGAGAGCCTCGCGCGCCTGCGCGAGGCTCTCGGCGCGTTCGCGTTCCTTCTCGGTGGGC
>NZ_JBHVHF010000351.1:0-7303 GCF_042800315.1 Streptomyces sp. NPDC057638 | reverse complement strand
CCACATGAGTGGTCCCCGGCGGGAGAGCCCGCCGGGGACCACGTACGCCGTCGGTCAGACGCGGCGCCGGTACGCCTGGATCGCCAGTGGTGCGAAGACCGCCGTCATCGCCACCGTCCAGCCCAGCGTCCACCAGACCGAGGTGCCCACCGACCCCTCCGTCATCAGCCCGCGCAGCGCGCTGGTGACATGGGAGATCGGGTTCACATCCGCCCAGGTGGCCAGCCACCCCGGCATCGTGTCCGTCTTGACGAAGACATTGGAGCCGAAGGTCAGCGGGAACATCAGCACCCCGCTGAACAGGTGCACGGTCGTCGCCGTCTTGGCGACCAGACCGACCAGCATCGACAGCCAGGCCAGACCGGTGGCGAAGACCGTGGCCAGTGCCAGGGCGCCGATCGTGGCGAGCAGACCCGTACGGATGTCGAAGCCCTGCGCCATGCCGACGAGCAGCAGCATCACCATGCCCGCCACGATCTGGAGGGTGTTGCCCACCAGATGGCCCACCAGTGGGGCGATCCGCGCGATGGGCAGGGAACGCAGCCGGTCGAAGACGCCGTTGGCGATGTCCTCGTTGAGGCCCGTGCCGAACGCGAGCACCGAGAAGACCGTCATCTGCACGATCAGGCCCGGCAGCGCGTACTGGAGGTAGTCCTCGGTGGAACCGGAGATCGCCCCGCCGAAGACGTACACCAGCAGGGCGATCACCATCAGCGGCTGCACCACGGCGAACCCGATCAGCGTGCCCGGGTGCGCCTTGAGGTGCAGCAGATTGCGTCCGGTCAGGGTCATACAGTGCCGTACGGTGAGGCCGATGCTCAGCCGGTGCCGCTCGGTCACCTCGGTCGATGCGCTCACACCGGCCTCCTCTCGTGGGTCTCGTGAGTCTTCTGGGGCTGCTGGCCGTCGGCCGCGGGCGCCGGGGCGGAGCCATGGCGGCCGGTCAGCGACAGGAAGACCTCATCCAGGCTGGGCCTGCGCAGCGCCAGCTCCGTCACCTCGATTCCGGCACCGTCCAGCTGCCGCAGCACGGCGGCGGGCAGGGCCGTGTCATTGACCTGGATCCGCAGCGCGCCCCCGGCCACGATCGGCGGGGTGCCGCTGAGCGAGGTCACGATGGACGCCGTCTCCGCCAGCCGTTCCGCGTCGGCGGGCTGGATCTCCAGGGTCTGGCGGTCCGTCTTCGCCTTCAGCTCCTCCGAGGTGCCCGCGGCGATGGCCACCCCGCCGTCGATGACCACGATGTCATCGGCGAGCTGGTCCGCCTCGTCCATGTACTGGGTCGTCAGCAGCACCGTCGACCCGCCCGCGACCAGATCCCGCACGATGTCCCACAGTTCATAGCGGCTCTGCGGATCGAGCCCGGTCGTCGGCTCGTCGAGGTAGAGGACCGAGGGGTCCCCGACCAGACTGACCGCCAGATCCAGCCTGCGGCGCATCCCGCCCGAGTATGTCTTCGCCGTCCGGGCGCCCGCGTGCGCGAGCCCGAACCGCTCCAGCAGCTCCCCGGCCCTGCGCCGGGCCGCCGGCCGGGAGTACCCCAGCAGCCGGGCCACCAGCACCAGGTTCTGCACCCCGGTCAGCTCCTGGTCGACCGAGGCGTACTGCCCGGTCAGCCCGATGATCCGCCGGACCTCGTGTGGGTGGCGCGCCACGTCGTAGCCGCAGACCCGGGCCGTCCCGCCGTCCGGGCGGAGCAGGGTGGCCAGGATGCGGACCGCCGTCGTCTTTCCGGCCCCATTGGGCCCGAGTACCCCCAGGACCGCGCCGGAGCGCGCCCGCAGATCGAGCCCCTGGAGCGCGGTGACCTTACCGAACCGTTTGATGAGACCCTCGGTCTCGATCGCGTACGTCATGGTGTTATAGCCGGTTCCGTTCGTTGCCGTGAACCGGGCCCGCGACCACCGCGGACCCCGTGAGTTCGTTCAGCCAGCCCTCCACCGTCCGGGCGGCCCGGTAGGGGCCTCCCGCGGCCAGCATGTCCGTGCGCGCCCTGGCGATATGCCGCACGGTCTCCGGGTCGCCCACGATCCGGTCGACGCTCGCGCGCAGACTCTCCACCGTGACCTGGTCGCCCGGCAGCTCCAGCGCGAGACCGGCCTCCTGGGCCCGCCGCGCGTCGAAGCGGTCCCCGGGCGTGTAGGTGACGACCACCATCGGCTTCCCGAAGGAGACCGCCTCCAGCATGGTGCCGATGCCCGCGTGGCACACGACGGCGTCGGCGTGCGGCAGCACGGTGGAGAAGTCGAGCCACTCATGGACCTCGATATGGTCGGCGAGCGGGCGGCCCTCGGGCAGATTGCCGGGTCCGACCGCGATCACCACCCGCCAGTCGCCGCTCGCGAAGGCCCGCTCGCAGAGCTCGAAGAAGTCCGCGCGGTCGTTCATCTCGGTGCCGAGGGTGATCAGCGCCACCCGCCGGGGGTCGGTGGGGTCGGCCCCCGGCCAGCTCCCCACACCGTGCTGGTTGGCGGCGAGGCTGTGCCCGGTGAAGGTGTAGCGGGCCTCGTCGAAGGTCTCCTGGAGGGGCTGGAGCTCACGCGGCAGGAAGACCAGGTTCCGCTCGGCGTTGTAGTTGGTCATGAACGACCCCCACAGCGCGTGCGGATCCTCGCCCTCGCCCGCCAGGTACTCCATCACCAGCCCGATGGACTCGTGCACCGACTCGACCGCGCCGTCGAACATCTCCATCGCCAGGGAGAAGTGCTCGTTGGAGGCGAAGTACGGGAAGTACTGCGCCGTCGGCCGGTCCCAGAGGCGGGCCGCCGCCCGCGCGGTGAAGAAGCTCTCCAGGTCGTAGAGGATCAGATCGGGTACGTCGTCCCGGAACGCCTCCAGTGTCCGGGGCAGTATCACGTCCCTCGACTCGCGCAGATAGTCCAGGCCCAGTGCCTGTATCTCGTCCCCGGTGACCTCGCCCCGGGAGAATCTGGAGCGCGCCGAGTCCCAGGTGACGGCGTGCGCGCCGACGCCGGTCACCCTCGGCACGAACCGCTCGTCCACCACGTAGGTGATCCGGTGGCCCGCCTCGATCAGACAGCGGCTCATCTCCAGTGTCGGGTTCACATGCCCGTACCCCGGGAACGCCAGGATCGCGATGTGCTTCAACCTCACCACTCCTCGGTGGCTGGCGGGGCGGGCGGCGGGCCGGGCGCCGCCGCCCCATGGGTGGCGGCCCCGGAGGACTCCGGGGCCCGGGCGGCGGACCGTCGTGCGCCGGGGTGGTCGGCCTCCCGGGCGGCGGGCCGCGCGGTGGTCACCGCAGGGCCGTGGCCGGTTCGCCCAGCGCCTCGGCGATCACCCGGATGACGGCCGCCGCGTGGTCCAGCAGATAGAAGTGGCCCCCGGGGTAGACATGGAGGTCGAACACCGACTCCGTGTGGTCGCGCCAGGACTCCGCCTCGTCCTCGGTGGCCTTGGGGTCGGCGTCGCCGACCAGGGCCGTGATCGGCGCGCGCAGCTTGGCGGTGGGGTGGTAGCGGTAGGTCTCCGCCGCGCGGTAGTCGTTGCGGATCGCCGGGAGCACCATCCGCAGCAGCTCCTCGTCACCGAATATCCGCTGGTCCGTGCCGCTGAGCCCGCGCAGCTCCGCCACCACGCCGTCGTCGTCACGGGTGTGCACCCGCTCGTCCCGGTGGCGCGAGGGCGCGCGCCGCCCGGAGGCGAACACCCGCAGCGGGCCCCGCCCTTCGCGCTCGCACCGCGACGCGACCTCGAAGGCCAGCGTGGCACCCATGCTGTGCCCGAACAGGGCGTACGGGCGGTCCACGGTGTCCAGGACGGCGGCGGTCACCTCGTCCGCCAGCTCCCGCAGATCGTCGATCATCGGCTCATGCCGCCGGTCCTGACGTCCTGGGTACTGCACCGCCAGCACCTCGAACCCTGGGTTCAGCGCCTGCGCCACCGGACGGTAGAAGGGCGCGGAGCCCCCCGCGTGCGGCAGACAGACGAGCTGGACGGGCGCGTCCGCGCTCGGGAAGAAGCGCCGGATCCAGTTGTCGGTGTCCTTCATGCTGGCCTCTCTTGTCGCGGAGCGACGGATGGCGGGCGGCGGTCGGGGCGGGCTGACCGGAGCGGTGCGGGGGGTGCGGTGCGTCCGTCGGCGGTGGACCGGTGTTCCCGTCGTACGGGGTGGACCGTGCCCACCTCGCCCGGTCCCCCGGTGCCGCGCGTACGACTCGTGGACCTGGCCGACCCGCCGTCGGCAGGGTCGTACGGTCGCGGACCGCCGGTCGTACGGATGCGAACGGCGAGGCCCTGCGGTCGCGGACCGCCAGGTCGTACGGATGGGACCGACCGGCTCACACCGGCGATCACCCTCGTGGACACGGCCAGCATGTCGGTGTCCGGAACCGGCGGGACGGGCCCGGCGGGGAATCTAGGGAAAGTCGCCGACAATGCCCCGCAGCGGGAGTGGAGGAAGCGATCTGAGTGAACTCCTAGTCTGCCCTGACCTCCCCTAGGAGCGCTCCGACGACCGTGTTCACCTGGAACGCGAGCCAACGGCTCAGGGGCTGACACCCCGGTCGACCCGACCGGCCCCGGTCACCCTGGACGGCCCCGGTCACCCCGGCCGGACCCGGCACGTCCCCCCACGATCGGGAGCGGAGCGATCCGCCGACCCACTCACCAACCGGAGAGAGACTCCCATGCCTCCAACCACCGGACTCGGCGTTCTCCGTCACGAAGACCCCCGACTGCTGGAGCGGCTTGAGGAGTCCGCGGGCGTCACCGAGGGTGGGGCCACCAGCGCCGAGCAGTTCGAGAAGTGGTTCTCGGCGCGCTGCGCCGCCCAGGTCCACGAGGTCACCCCGATCCCCTTCGCCGCGATGCGCAACTGGTCCTTCGCCGAGGGCACGGGGAACCTGGTCCATGACAGCGGCCGGTTCTTCTCCGTCGCCGGACTCGACGTCGAGGTGGGGGAGGGGCCGGTACGCACCTGGTCCCAGCCGATCATCCTCCAGCGGGAAATCGGTGTGCTCGGAATCGCCGTCCGCGAGATCAACGGCGTCCTGCACTTCCTCATGCAGGCCAAGGCCGAGCCGGGCAACCCCAACGGGGTCCAGCTCTCCCCGACCGTCCAGGCGACCAAGAGCAACTACACCGGGGTGCACCAGGGCCGCAAGGTTCCCTATCTGGAGCACTTCGTGGGCGTCGAGCCGCGTCAGGTCCTCGCCGATGTGCTCCAGTCCGAGCACGGCTCCTGGTTCTACCGCAAGCGCAACCGCAACATGCTGGTCGAGGTCGGCCAGGAGGTGGAGGCCGGAGAGGACTTCTGCTGGCTGACGCTGGGGCAGCTGCACGAGCAGCTCGCCATCGACCACCGGGTGAACATGGACGCCCGTACGGTCCTGTCCTGCCTCCCCGGCATCGGCACCGGAGGGCTCGCCGACCGGGGCAACGGTCTGCACACCGCCTCCGAGCTGCTGAACTGGATCACCAACAGCCAGGCCACCTACGACCTCGGCACCACGCTCGTGGGCCTCACGGACCTGCCCGGCTGGCGGCGCTCCGAGTGGACCATCTCCCATGAGCGCGACCTCTTCTTCAGCGTGAACGCCGTGGAGGTCATCGCCAACAGCCGCGAGGTCAGCAGCTGGACCCAGCCCCTGTTCCAGCCGCATGGCGTCGGAGTGACCGCCCTGCTGGTGAAGCGGATCGACGGCGTCCCGCACGCCCTGCTGCACGCCCGGGTGGAACCCGGCTACCTGGACACCATCGAACTGGCGCCGACGATCCAGGGCACCCCGGAGAACCACGAGTACGTCCAGGGCGCGGTCCACGAACAGCTCCGTGACTTCCCCGGACTGTGTGAGCGGGGCCGGGTCCTGTTCGACACCGAGATGTCCGAGGAGGGCGGCCGCTTCTACCACTCCCGCAGCCGCTATGTGATCGTCGAGGTGGGTCCGGACCACCCGGAGGAGGAGCCGCAGGGGTTCCGCTGGATGACGCTGCCGCAGATCACCTGGCTGCTCCAGCACCGCCATTACCTGAACGTGCAGGCACGCAGCCTGATCGCCGCCCTGCGGACCTGTGTGGCGTGACCTGACCTGACCTGACCTGACCTGACCTGACCTGAGCGCGTGCGGCGGGGCGGCGGGGCGGGGCCGGGCGCCGACCGGTGCCCCGGCCCCCGGCCCCCGAGGTCCGCCACCGCCGACCCCGCGCGCCCGCCGTGGCCGACCGCCGGGACCGGCCCGGCTGGGTCCGGTGTGCGGGGCCTGACCTCTCGCGGACCGGCCCCGCCGCGCTCACACCGTGACCGGTCCACCGTGACCGATCCGTGGTCACCGACCCACCGTCACCGACTCACACCGACCCACCGCGACCGACCCACCGGGATTGACCCGCGCACCGCGCCCACCCGGCGCCGCAGCTCCGATCCGGAGCGTGCCGCGCGCCACGGGGTGTGCCGGAACACGGCACAAGAGAGGGAGAAAGCCGGAGTGGTACCGCCCAAGGGGACATCTGGACCCATCGCCATCGTCGGCCTCTCCTGCCGGTTCCCCGGCGCCCCGGACCCCGACGCCTACTGGCGGCTGCTGAGCGAGGGCGTGAGCGCCGTCACCGAGGTCCCCGAGGGCCGGGAACCCGTCGGCGGCCGCTGGGGTGGCTTCCTCGACGGAGTCGACCGGTTCGACGCCGGGTTCTTCGGGATCACCCCGCGTGAGGCGGCGCTCCTCGACCCCCAGCAGCGCCTCGTGCTGGAACTCTCCTGGGAGGCGCTGGAGAACGCCCGGCTCGATCCGCACACGCTGCGCTCCAGCGCCACCGGGGTCTTCGTCGGCGCGATGCGCGACGACTACGCCGTCCTGCTCCACCGGGGCGGCACCGCCGACACCGCCGCCAGCCACCACACCATGACCGGGCTGAGCCGGGGCGTCATCGCCAACCGGGTCTCCCACTTCCTCGGGCTGCGCGGCCCCAGCCTCGTCATCGACTCCGGCCAGGCGTCCTCCCTGGTCGCCGTCCACGAGGCGGCACGCAGTCTCCGTGACGGCGAGAGCGACCTGGCCATCGCGGGCGGGATCAACCTCAACCTCGCGGCCGAGACCGGTCTTGTCGCCGAGGAGTTCGGCGGGCTCTCCCCGGACGGCCGCTGCCACACCTTCGACGCCCGCGCCAACGGCTTCGTCCGGGGCGAGGGCGGCGGTGTGGTCATCCTCAAGCGCCTCACCGACGCCCTGGCCGACGGCGACCGTGTCCACGCGGTCATCCAGGGCGGCGCCGTCAACAACGACGGTGCCACCGAGGCCCTGACCGTCCCCAGCCGTGAGGCACAGGCGGCCGTACTGCGCCAGGC
>NZ_JBHVHF010000350.1:0-7311 GCF_042800315.1 Streptomyces sp. NPDC057638 | reverse complement strand
CTCCGGGGCCCTGGCCGTTCCCGGCTCGTACGGTACGGGTGCCCGCCCGCCGGAAAACGCGTTGCGGCGAACGGGCGGCGACCCGGACAGTGTGCGGATGACCGAGCTTGCGATACGGCCCGCCGTCCCCGGTGACGCCGAGGAGATCTGCCGACTGCTCAACGCCGTGGACCTGATCGAGATCGGGCGCGAGGAGACCGACCTGGCGGCCGTCAAGGACGACCTCACCCACCCCGAGGCCGCCCTCGCGGAGAACTCCTGGCTCGCCCACCGCGACGGCGAACTCGTCGGCTACGGGCTGATGTGGGACGACTCCGGCGCCGACCGCATCGACATGGACCAGTACGTCCTCCCCGACCACCAGGACGCCGCCGAACGGCTCTTCGAGCTGATGGAGCCGCGGGCACTGGACCGGGCCCGCGCCAACGGCGCCGACCGGGCCGTGATCCACCTCCACCTCAACACCCGCCCCACCGTGGACCCCGCGCTCCTCACCCGCCGGGGCTGGAACGTGGTGCGGACCTACCACGTCATGACCCGGCCGCTGCACCCCGCCGGTGACGTGGTGCCCCCGCCGCCCCACGGCCTCACCCTGCGCGACTGCCGTGAGGAGACCGACCGGATCCGGGCCCGCGAACTCCTCAACGAGACCTTCGCCGAACACTTCGACCACCAGCCGCGCAGCTACGCGCAGTGGAAGGCCGACCTCGGCGGCGGAATCGACTGGTCCCGGGTGTGGATCGCCACCCTCGCGGGCGAAGGCGACGTGGCGGTCATGGTGACCCGCAACGACCGCGAGGCCCACGCCTGGATCGCGAACCTCGGCGTGGTGACGCGGATGCGGGGGCGGGGGATCGCCGGATATCTGCTGCGGTACGCGTACGCGGTGTACGCGGCGCTGGGGCGGGAGGCGATCGGGCTGGGCGTCGACACGGCCAACGCGTCCGGCGCGCCGCGCCTCTACGCCGCCCACGGCATGACCCCCTACTTCGCCGCCCACACCTGGGAACTCACCCTCCCCACGCCTTAGCTCCCTCTGCGAGGGGCGCGGCTTCCTCGTGCCAGACCCCCCGCTCCGTGCCGCGCTGGTGGGCACGAGTTCCACACCCTTGCGGAACAGATGCCCACAGCGGGCAGGAACCCCGTGCCCACTCGGGGGTGGAACCCGCCTGCCCACAGCGGGTGGGGAGCCTGCTTGCCGACAAGGAGGGGGCCGGCCCCGGGAGGGGTCGGGGGGACACGGGTGGAGTAGTCGGGGAGGCGCGGGGGCGGGCGGGGGCGCAGAGTCGGACAGAGGCGGCCCGGCCGACACCCCAGGAGGCGCCCATGCGCGAAGCACGGCGCACCCGCTGGCCCGTCTGCGCCCTGGTGACCCTCCTGGTCACCGCCGCGGCGGCCGCCTGCGGTGGTGGCGCCTCCTCCACTCCTCCCCCCGGTGTCCTGAGCGCGTCCTGGGGCGACCCGGCCAACCCGCTGGAGCCCGCCAACACCAATGAGGTCCAGGGCGGCAAGGTCCTGGACATGATCTTCCGGGGGCTGAAGCGCTATGACCCCCGTACCGGTGCCGCCACGGACATGCTCGCGGAGCGGATCGACACCACGGACTCCACCACGTTCGCGATCACCGTGAAGGACGGCTGGACCTTCAGCAACGGGGAGAAGGTGACGGCCGCCTCCTTCGTCGACGCCTGGAACTACGGCGCCGCCCTCGACAACGCCCAGCGCAACGCGTACTTCTTCGGCTATATCGACGGCTACGCACAGGTCCACCCGGACTCCGGCAAGCCCACCGCCACCACCCTGTCGGGTCTCACGGTCACCGGTGAGCGCACCTTCACCGTCCGGCTCAGCCAGAAGTTCTCCACCTGGCCGGACACCCTCGGCTACGCCGCCTTCGCGCCGCTGCCCCGGGCCTTCTTCGACGACCACGCGGCATGGCTGGCCAAGCCGGTCGGGAACGGACCGTACCGGATCGAGAAGTACACCCGGGGCTTCTCGATGTCGCTGCGCCGCTGGGACGGCTACCCGGGGCCCGACAAGGCCCGTAACGCCGGGGTCGAGCTGCGGGTGTACACCGACAACAACACCGCGTACACCGATCTGACGGCGGGCAACCTCGATCTGGTGGACGACGTACCCGCCGCCCAGCTCCGGTTCGTCCGCAAGGACCTCGACGGCCGCTATATCAACACCCCGGCCGGGATCATCCAGACCCTCGCCTTCCCCTACTACGACAAGGCGTGGAACACCCCCGGCGGTTCCAAGGTCCGTACCGGGCTCTCCATGGCGATCAACCGGCCCCAGATCACCGACACGATCTTCCTGAAGACCCGTACCCCGGCGCTGGACTGGACCTCACCGGTGCTCGGCACCCAGGGCGGCTTCGACCCCACCCTCTGCGGTGACGCCTGCCGCTATGACCCGGCGCGGGCCCGGCGGCTGATCGCGGAGGGCGGCGGTATCCCGGGCGGCTCGATGACGATCTCGTACAACGCCGACACCGGCTCCCACAAGATCTGGGTCGACGCGGTCTGCAACAGCATCAACAACGTCCTCGGCCGCGACCACGCCTGCGTCGGCAACCCGATCGGCACCTTCGCCGACTTCCGCGCCCAGATCACCTCGGCCGGGATGAACGGGCCGTTCCGGGCGGGCTGGCAGATGGACTACCCGCTGATCCAGAACTTCCTCCAGCCGCTCTACTACACCGGCGCCTCCTCCAACGACGGCAAGTGGAGCAACGCCCGCTTCGACCAGCTCATCAACGAGGCCAACGCCGAGTCCGACCCCGTCCGGGCCGTGGAGACGTTCCGCCGTGCCGAGGAGGTGGTCCGCGACCAGATGGCGGCGATCCCGCTCTGGTACCAGAACGGCAGCGCGGGCTACTCGGCCCGGCTCTCCCATGTCGCGCTGAACCCGTTCAGCGTCCCGGTCTACGACCAGATCACCGTCGCCTGACCCAGCCCCCCAGCCCCCAGCCCCCCAGCCCCCCCCCGCCCCCGAGCATCAGCCGCCACCGAGCCCCCCGCCCGCGCCGAGCCCCCGCCCCCCACCGACCCCTGGAGCCGCACATGGGACGCTATGTGATCCGCCGACTGCTCCAGATGATCCCGGTCTTCTTCGGCGCCACCCTGCTGATCTTCCTGATGGTCAACGTGATGGGCGACCCCATCCAGGGGCTGTGCGGACAGCGCCAGTGCGACCCGGCGACCGCCGCCAAGCTCCGCGCGGAGTTCGGCCTCGACCAGCCCGTGTGGCGCCAGTACCTCACCTACATGGGGAACGTCTTCACCGGCGACTTCGGCACCGCCTTCAACGGACAGCCCGTCACCGAGCTGATGGCCGACGCGTTCCCCGTCACCCTGCGGCTCACCGTGGTCGCCATCGCCTTCGAGATCGTCATCGGGATCACCCTCGGCGTGCTGACCGGGCTGCGCCGGGGCCGTCCCGTCGACACCTCGGTCCTGATGCTGACCCTGGTGGTCATCTCGATCCCCACCTTCGTCACCGGACTGGTGCTGCAACTGCTCCTCGGCGTCGAGTGGGGCCTCATCAAACCCGCCGTCTCCCCCGAGGCGCCGCTGAACGAGCTGATCGTCCCCGGACTGGTGCTGGCCTCCGTCTCCCTCGCGTATGTCACCCGGCTCACCCGGACCTCGATCGCCGAGAACGCCCGCGCCGACTACGTACGCACCGCCCGCGCCAAAGGACTGCCGCACCGCCGGGTCGTCACCCGCCATCTGCTGCGGAACTCACTGATCCCGGTCATCACCTTCATCGGTGCCGACATCGGGGCGCTGATGGGCGGGGCGATCGTCACCGAGCGCATCTTCAACATCCACGGCGTCGGCTACCAGCTCTACCAGGGCATCGTCCGCCAGAGCACCCAGACCGTCACCGGCTTCGTCACCGTGCTGGTGCTGGTCTTCCTGCTGGCGAACCTGCTGGTGGACCTGTTGTACGCCGTCCTCGACCCCAGGATCCGCTATGCCTGAGCCGCCGCCGCCCCCGGGCTCCGCCGACGACCACCGAGGACCCGGCGCATCACCCCAGGACCCGCCGCCCTGGTACGACGACGACGGCGCCATCGCCGCCACCGGCGCGGGCGCCCCCACCGACCTCGCCATGAGCGAGGGCCAGACCATCGAAGGCGTCCAGGGCGAGGTCGACGGACCCCAGGGCACCGGGCCCGAACACAAGGCCCGCAGCCTCTGGTCCGACGCCTGGCACGACCTGCGCCGCAACCCCGTCTTCCTCCTCTCCGCGCTCGTCATCCTCTTCCTCGTCGTCATCGCCATCTGGCCCCAGCTGATCGCCTCCGGCAACCCGCACGCCTGCGACCTCTCCAAAGCCCAGCAGGGCTCCCAGCCCGGTCACCCCTTCGGCTACGACGGACAGGGCTGCGACGTCTACACCCGGACCGTCTACGGCGCCCGCGCCTCCGTCACCGTCGGTGTCTGCGCCACCCTCGGCGTCGCGCTCCTCGGCTCGGTCCTCGGCGGGCTCGCGGGCTTCGCCGGGGGCGGCTGGGACGCCACCCTCTCCCGGCTCACCGACGTCTTCTTCGCCATCCCCGTCGTCCTCGGCGGACTCGTCCTGCTGTCGGTGGTCCGCTCCACCACCGTCTGGCCCGTCGTCGGGTTCATGGTGCTCCTCGGCTGGCCCCAGATCTCCCGGATCGCCCGGGGCTCGGTCATCACCGCCAAGGAGAACGACTACGTCCAGGCCGCCCGCGCCCTCGGCGCCTCCCCCTCCCGCATCCTGCTGCGGCATATCGCGCCCAACGCCATCGCCCCCGTGATCGTCGTCGCCACCATCGCGCTCGGCACCTACGTCTCCCTGGAGGCGACCCTGTCCTACCTCGGCGTCGGGCTGCGGCCCCCGACCGTCTCCTGGGGTATCGACATCTCGGCCGCCTCCCCCTTCATCCGCAACGCGCCGCACATGCTGCTCTGGCCCGCCGGGGCGCTCGCCCTCACCGTGCTGGCGTTCATCATGCTCGGCGACGCGGTCCGCGACGCCCTCGACCCCAAGCTGCGCTGAGGAGCCCGCGATGACGACCGCCGAGCGGCCCGCGACGAGCCCGACCGCCCCCGCACCCCTGCTGGACGTCCGCGACCTGCATGTCGTCTTCCGCACCCGGGACGGGATCGCCCACGCCGTCAACGGCGTCTCCTACCGGGTCGAACAGGGCCGCACCCTCGCCGTCCTCGGCGAGTCCGGCTCCGGCAAATCCGTCACCGCCCAGGCGGTGATGGGCATCCTCGACACCCCACCCGGCGAGATCACCTCCGGCGAGATCCGCTTCCACGGCCGCGATCTGCTCACCCTGCCCGAGAAGGAACGCCGCACGCTGCGGGGCGCCCAGATGGCCATGGTCTTCCAGGACGCCCTCTCCGCCCTCAACCCGGTCCTCTCCGTCGGCGACCAGATCGCCGAGATGTTCACCGTCCACCGGGGCATGTCCACCCGGCAGGCCCGGGAACGCGCGGTGGAGCTGATGGAACGCGTCGGCATCCCCGCCGCCCGTGAACGGGTACGCCAGTACCCGCACCAGTTCTCCGGCGGCATGCGCCAACGGATCATGATCGCCATGGCGCTGGCCCTGGAACCCGCCCTCGTCATCGCCGACGAACCCACCACCGCCCTCGATGTCACCGTCCAGGCCCAGGTGATGGAACTCCTCGCCCAGCTCCAGGCCGAACTCAACACCGGACTCGTCCTGATCACCCATGACCTCGGTGTGGTCGCCGACGTCGCCGACCACATCGCGGTGATGTACGCGGGCCGGATCGTGGAGAGCGCCCCCGTCCACGACCTCTACCGCGCCCCCGCCCACCCCTACACCCGGGCCCTGCTCGACTCCATCCCCCGCCTCGACCGCAAAGGCCGCTCCCTGCACGCCATCGCCGGCCTGCCCCCCAACCTCACCGCCATCCCGCCCGGCTGCGCCTTCCACCCCCGCTGCCCCCTCGCCCGCGCCGTCTGCCGCACCGACGAACCACCGCTGTACGAAGTCAACTCCGAACGCGGCAGCGCCTGCCACTTCTGGCGGGAGACCCTCGAAGGCGGCACGGGCCATGAGTGAGCCGATCCTCGAAGTGCGCGGGCTGACCAAGTACTACCCCCTCACCCGGGGCATCGTCCTCAAGAAACAGATCGGCTCGGTCCGGGCCGTGGACGGCGTCGACCTCGACCTGACGGCAGGCGAGACCCTCGGCATCGTCGGCGAGTCCGGCTCCGGCAAATCCACCCTCGCCCGGCTGCTGGTCCAGCTGGAACGGCCCACCCAAGGCACCATCCGCTACAAGGGCGAGGACATCACCCGCCTCTCCGGTCGCGCCCTCAAAGCCGTACGGCGCAACATCCAGATGGTGTTCCAGGACCCCTACACCTCACTCAACCCCCGGATGACGGTCGGCGACATCATCGCCGAACCCTTCGCGATCCATCCCGAAGCCGCCCCCCGCGGCGACCGGCGCCGCCGGGTACGCGAACTCCTCGACGTGGTCGGCCTCAACCCGGAGTACGTCAACCGCTACCCCCACCAGTTCAGCGGTGGCCAGCGCCAGCGCATCGGCATCGCCCGGGGACTCGCGCTCCGCCCGGAGATCATCGTGGCCGACGAACCGGTCTCCGCGCTCGACGTCTCCGTCCAGGCCCAGGTGATCAACCTCCTGGACCGGCTCCAGAGCGAGTTCCGGCTCAGCTACGTCTTCATCGCCCACGACCTGTCGATCGTGCGGCACATCTCCGACCGGATCGCCGTGATGTACCTCGGCCGGGTCATGGAAACCGGCCGCGACGAGGAGATCTACGAACACCCCACCCACCCCTACACCCAGGCGCTGCTCTCGGCCGTCCCGGTCCCCGACCCCGGCGCCCGCGACCGCCGGGAACGCATCCTCCTCGGCGGCGACCTCCCCTCACCCGCCCACATCCCCTCCGGCTGCCGCTTCCGCACCCGCTGCTGGAAGGCACGCGAACGCTGCGAACTGGAAGTGCCCCAACTGGAGGTCCCGGCCGAGTTCCGCATCTGGGAAGGCCCGGCCCACCACCCCTCCGCCTGCCACTTCGCCGCCGAACGCCAGGTCGTCCCCCCATCCGAGTGACCCCGGCCCCGGTTTTACGCCCCGGCAACACCCCCGTCGTCCCACCGATATACGGACGCGCCACGCTCTGCGAGGTACGGCCGTGCGGGTGCCGTAGTAACCAGGAAGCCGCCGCTTCGCGGCTTCCTGGTTTTTTTATGTTGTGTTTTTTGCGGTTCTTCGCCTCCGGGGCGCTGGAGTCGATGTCTCAGCGCCGACG
>NZ_JBHVHF010000349.1:0-7394 GCF_042800315.1 Streptomyces sp. NPDC057638 | reverse complement strand
GGGCCCTCCTCATCGTGTGCAACACCCTTTAGGGGCAGCCGGAGGAGCCCTGGATCCGGCCGGTGTCGGGGCGGAGGAAGCCGCCGTGGTTCTCGTCGTCGGTGCCCCAGACGTACTCGTCGCCCCGCAGCCGCAGCACGGCCTCGATCTTGCGGTCGTCGTCGCGGGTGAAGGCGCGCAGGGGGGTGAGACAGCCGGGGGAGCCGACGGTGAGCAGCGGACGGCGCTGGGTGTCGAGGGTCAGGCTGCCCGCCTCGTAGACGGCGGAGGAGAAGGGGCCGTTGTCGTCGTTGGGGTCGGAGGCGGCGGCGGCGAGCAGCGTCCCGTCCGGCAGGACCTTCAGATCGCTGAGATGACGGACCTCGTCGGTGTGCGGGAACGGTACGGAGAAGTCGACCCGGTCGGCGACGTTCCCGAAGCGCAGGGCGGTGTCGGTGAGCCGGAACTCGGCGGTGCGCACGACGGCGGGGCTGTCGGTGTCGCCCCGGGTGGCCCAGACGGCGTAGGTGGTGCCACCGGCGTCCTGGTGCAGGGCGAACGACTCGTAGTTGTCGCTCCGCTGGGCGCCGGGGAGGGTCACCGGACCCACCCGGACCGTGGCGGTGTCGCGGGAGACGACGACGTAGAAGACCGTGCCCCGGCTGGCGAGGGCGATGAAGTGGTTGCGGCGGCCGGGGACGGTGTCGATGGCCTCCAGGTCGTCCGGCAGCTGCCCCTTCCAGGTCAGCGGGGTGACCAGAGGGGCGGCGCCGGGTCGCAGCCGGACCCGGGCGAGACGGCCCTCGCCGCTCTTCTTGTTGTCACGGGCGACGATCAGCTCGCCCTGGCCCCGGCCCGCCGGGGAGCCGAGAACGAGGGCGGCCCCGCTCACCCCGCCGGTGATGCCGGAGCCGACGCGCTGCCAGGGGTCGGCGGGGGCGGAGCCGCGCGCCGTGGGCGCGGCGGTCGTGCCGGGCATGGCGGCGGTGGTCGCCGGGGCGGCGGTGGCGAGGCAGCCGAAGGCCAGGGCCAGGGCGACACATCCGTTTCTGAGCATGGGCCGACGGTAGGCGGGCGGAGGTGCGGGAGCGGGCGGCGTGCCGGTGGGGGTGCGCACAATCGCCGGAGTGGAGCAGCGCTTTGGGGTGTCAGGGGGCGGGGCGCGTTCTCGGGAGGCGGGCCGGTCAGGGTGAGGGGAACGAGCCAAATCCTCGAACATGAGGGAACGGTTCGGCGTGGCGGATGGGGCGAATGGGGCGATCCGTCGATGGATTTGCGCCAGGTACGCACGGATGGTCGTGACATGGCGGAAGTGTGCTGTGGCAAGGTCCTGCCATGCGGGAACGTGAAAGGTGGGGGCTTGCAGACGCGTTTGACATGGGGTCAAGCGATGATCAGGACATTCCCCTGCTGGTGCGGTTGCCGCTGGCGGGGGAGGTGGAGGGGGCGGGTGCGGTGATGCGGTGCCCCGGATGCGAGGGGTGGCTGGCGCAGGGCAGGCCGGAGTGGTGGGTCTGCGGGGGCTGCGGCTATGAGATCCACCATGACGCGCTGGGGCTGCACGCCGTGCTGGTGGGCGCGTACGAGGACCACCCCGATGGCTTCTTCAAGTGGGTGGCCCTGCGCCGGGACGTGGTCCGCGCGGAGGCGCCGGGCTGGCAGCGGCCCCGCTGACCGCCGCTGTCCGCTGGCGCTCCGGGCCCTGCCGAGTTCGTGCGGCCGCTGTGTCTCCCGGCCCCGCTGATCTCGTACGGCCACGGTCCCTGCCACCCGCAGGCGCCGCCGCCCGCGCCCGGTCCGGGCGCCCCCTACTCGGCCCGTCCGGCCCGTGCCACCTGCCCCGGATCGCGCGGTCAAGGAGAGGTGCCCGGGTACGTACGGTACGGAGCGTCGACGGCCGCTTCCTCAAGGGCATGATGAACCACGGCAACTCGCGGCTGATCAAGCCGCCGTGCTGGCTCCTGGCCAAGGACGACGACGCGATCGTGCGTGCCCTCGGCTGGTACGGCTTCTGATCCGCTGAACCCGCGGGGGTGCCCCTCTCCTTCCGGGAGGGGCACCCCCTTGGGTGTACGCGGTGCGGGCGACCGGGGCGGTACGGAACCGGGCCCGGTTCCCCGCGGTCGGCCGGCCGGAGCCCGTATGGTCCGCCGACCGGAGCCGCCGGGTCAGCCGATCCGGGCCGTATCCGGCTCCGAGGCTCCGCGCGCCGCCGGGAAGAACCGCGCCACGAGGTGCGAGCGCCCCGCCACCAGGGGCGCGAGGACGGCCAGGATCAGCACGTATCCGGCGATGAAGGGCGAGAGCCGCTCGTCCAGACCGGCCGCCGCCGCCATCGTCGCCAGGATGAGCGCGAACTCCCCGCGCGCCAGCAGGGTGGTGGAGATGTTCGCCGCGGGCCCGGGGCCGAAGGAGTAGATCCGCGCCGCCGCGAGCCCCGCCAGGACGTTCATCGCGAGCGTCACGACGACCGCCGCCAGCACCGGCCACAGCACGGTCGGCAGGTCCCCGGGGTCGATGGAGAGCCCGAAGGCGAAGAAGAAGATCGCCCCGAAGGCGTCCCGCAGCGGGTGCACCAGTTTGAGGATCCGCTCGCCGGAGGTGGTGCTCCCGAGCATCAGACCCACCATGAAGGCGCCGATGGCGTCGGCGACGCCGAACCACTCGGAGACACCGGCCATGAAGACGGCCGCGCCGAGGAAGGAGACGACCAGCAGCTCGTCGTCCTTGGTGCCGATGAGACGGCCGGTCACCCTCGTACCGAACCGCGCCGCCAGGGCCAGGACCAGCAGGAAGGCGAACGCCTTGCCCGCGTCCACGGCGGCGGCCGAGAGGCTGTCGGCACCGGAGAGGATCGGCTGGAGGGCGGCCAGGTAGAGGGCGAGGAAGACGTCCTCGACCACGATGATGCCGAGGATGGGCTTGGTCTCGGGGTTGCCGATGCGTCCGAGGTCGACCAGCACCTTCGTCACGATCGCGGACGAGGAGATGCCGAGCACTCCGGCGAGGACCAGCGCCTCGGAGGTGCCCCAGCCGAGGGCGAAGCCGAAGCCGAGTCCGGCGCCGACGTTGAGCAGCAGATAGATCCCCCCGGCCATCGCCATCCGGCGGCCACCGGCCTTCAGGTCATCGAGGTGGAACTCGAGACCCAGATAGAAGAGGAGGAGGACCAGGCCGAGCGCGGAGAGCATCTCCAGCTCGTGCGGGTCGTCGACGAGGACGAATCCGGGGGTGTGGGGGCCGAGGAGGATCCCGGCCAGGATGAAGAGGGGGATGGTCGGCAGGCCGATGCGGCCGCCGAGGCGGGCGAGCAGGGCGGCGGCGAGAAAGGCGCCGCCCATGGCGATGAGGGTGTCCGCGTGTCCGATGGGCTCTTCCTCCATTCAGCGTCAAGAGGGCGTCAAGGAACCGTCAGTAATTAGTTTACCGAACAATTGACGTGGCAACTATGACGGCGCCTGCCGTAGGCCCTGGCCCCCGGTCCCGGCGCCCTCGCGGGGCGCTGCCCGCCGACCCGTGCGGGGAGCGTCCGCCCACCCCCGAGGGAACTCCTCACTCCGGTGGTGGGGTTCTCCCCACCCTCATCTCACCAGCCGACGTCATGGCCGGTGACCTGCTCTGATCCGTAGCGTCGACGACGTCAGCCAGACCGGCACCGCGAGCCGTCGGCGGACGGGACTGACCGATGGAACGGGTCGTACGCGGGTCGTACGAGGGGCGGAAGGGACACCATGAGGCTGCGTGGCAGGCGGCGGGACGAACGGGCCAGGGGCCACCGGGGCGACACCGGGGAACTCCAGGACACCGCGCGCCTGACCGGGCGGGGCGGGCCCGCCGCGACGGACCCGCTCCATACGGACCCGCGCTGGACGGCAGCGCACCGTACGGACCCGCGCTCGACGGACCCGCGCTCGACGGAGCCGCGCTCGACGGAGCCGCGCTCGACGGAGCCGCACGGTTCGGACCCGCACCGGACGGCAGCGCACCCGTTCGCCCCGGCCACCCCCGCCACCGGGGTCGCCGCCGGGCCCGCCGCCACCCCCGTCGTGGAACTCCGCGCCGTCCAGCGCCAGTACGGCAAGGGATCCCGCGCCGTCCACGCCCTGCGCGGTATCGACCTCGCCCTCCCGCGCGGCAGTTTCACCGCCGTCATGGGCCCCTCCGGCTCCGGCAAGTCCACCTTCCTCCAGTGCGCGGCGGGCCTCGACCGGCCCACCTCCGGCTCGGTCCGGCTCGGTGGCACCGAGCTCACCGGGCTGAGCGAGAACAAGCTGACCGTGCTGCGCCGCACCCGGCTCGGCTTCGTCTTCCAGGCGTTCAACCTGCTGCCGTCGCTGACCGTGGAGCAGAACGTGCTCCTGCCGATGCGCCTCGCGGGCCGCCGCCCCGACCGCCGCCGCGCCGCCGAGGTGCTCGCCCAGGTCGGCCTCGGCGACAAGGGCGGCCGCCGCCCCAGCGAACTCTCCGGCGGCCAGCAGCAGCGGGTGGCCCTGGCCCGCGCGCTGGTCACCATGCCCGAGGTCGTCTTCGCCGACGAGCCCACCGGCGCGCTGGACACCACCACGGCCGCCGAGGTGCTGGCGCTGCTGCGGTCCGCCGTCGACTCCCTCGGCGCGACCGTCGTGATGGTCACCCATGACCCGGTCGCCGCCGCCTACGCCGACCGTGTCCTCTTCCTCGCCGACGGCGCGATCGTGGACAGCCTCAGCCAGGGCGACCCCGCCGCCATCGCGGCCCGTATGTCCACGCTGACCTCTCCGAACAGCGCCCCGAACGCTTCCCCGGCCGCCCCCTGGCAGCACCACGGGATACCCACCAGAACGGCCGTCTGATGCCCGTACGCCCCACCCGCACCAACGGACTCGCCCGCGCTGCGGTCCGCTTCCGCCCCTCCGCCTTCGTCGGCACCTTTCTGGCGCTGGTGATGACCGCCGGGATCGCCGCCGCCTGCGGCATCCTGCTGGAATCCGGGGTACGGGCCACACTCACCCCCGAGCGGTACGCCCGCGCCCCCGTCGTCGTCACCGCCGACCCCCTCGCCCATCTGTGGGTGGGGAAGGGCGAGGAACGCGAGGACACACAGGAGGAGATCCCCGACCACGCCCGGCTCGGCTCCGCGCTGGTGGCGCGGGCCGCCGCGGTCCCCGGGGTGAAGGCCGCCATCGCCGACACGGTCTTCCCGGTCCGCCTGCGTGGCGCGCCGCTGTCCGGCCAGGGCTGGGGTTCCACCGCCTTCACCGGGATCCGGCTGTCCGGCGGCGCCGCGCCCGGCCCCGGCGAGGTCGTCCTGGGCACCGGACACATCAAGAACACAGCACACACCAAGAACACCAACACCAACACCAACACCAACACCAACACCAACACCGGCGACCGCCAGGCCCGTACCGGCGACCGGATCGCGATCGAGACCCCCGGCGGCGTACGGACGTTCACCGTCTCCGGCACCACCGCGCACCCCGGGGCCTGGTTCCACGACCAGGAGGTGGACACCCTCGCCGGACACCCGGGGCGCGCCACCGTCCTCGCGGTCCTGCCCGAGACCGGCACCTCCGCCGAGACCCTCGCCGGACGGCTGAAGGACACCCTCGGCACCGGCCACGACAAGCCCAAGGTGCTCACGGGGAACGCCCGCGCCACCGTCGAGGACGGGGGACTGGCCCGTACGAAGGAACTGCTCGCCGGTCTCGGCGGCTCCTTCGGCGGGGTCGCCACCATGGTCGCCGTCTTCACCGCGTCCGCGACCGTCGCGCTCTCCGTCGGGCTGCGCCGCAAGGAGTTCGCGCTGCTGCGCGCCATCGGCGCCACCCCGCGCCAGGTGCGCCGCTCGATCGCGACCGAGGCACTGCTGGTCGCACCGCTCGCCGGGCTCCTCGGCTGTCTGCCCGGAGTGGCGCTGGCCCGCTGGTGGTTCGGCGAGCTGAGGGAACGCGGTGCCATCGTCGAGGGAGTCGAACTGAGCGTCGGCTGGATCCCGCTGGCCGTCGCGGTGGCCGCGGTGGTGCTGACCGCGCTGGCCGCCGGGTTCGCCGCCGCCCGCCGCCCCTCGCGCACCAAGCCCGGTGAGGCGCTGGCCGAGGCGGCCGTGGAGCGGCTGTCGCCCGGCCCGATCCGTACCCCGCTGGGGCTGCTGGCCCTGGGCGGCGGGATCACGCTCTCGATCGTCTCCGCCACCGCCGGCGGCGAGACCGCCGCCAACACCGCGCTCGGCGTGGTCATGACCTTCATGCTCGCCGTCGCCCTGCTGGGGCCGGTGATCGCCCGGATCTGCGCGGGGCTGCTCGGTCTCCCGCTGCGCGCGGGGGGCGCCGCCGCCTCGCTGGCCGCCGCCAACTCCCGCGCCAACGCCCGGCGGATGGCCTCCGCGATCACCCCGATCGTGCTCGCGATGGCCTTCTCGTCGGTCCTGGTCTTCCTGCACACCAGCACCGACCGCGAGACCGAGCGCCAGCGGCGCGTGGGTGTCCTCGCCGACCGGATCGTCACGGCGCCCGGCGGGCTGGCGCTGGACGCCGCAGAGCGGGCCGCGAAGACCCCGGGCGTGACCGCCGCCGTCTCGCTGCTGCCCAGCTCCGTGCTGCTCAGGACCGGTGACGAGCTGGTCGGCGAGTCCGCCCAGGGCATCGCGGGCCGCCCCGCCGATCTGCCCCGGGTCCAGGACCTCGATCTCCGGGAGGGCTCCCTGACCGCTCTCGTCCCCGGCACGGTCGCCCTGGACGCCACCCTCGCCGAGTCGGCGGGCGTCGGCTTCGGCGACCGGCTCGCGTACCGACTGCCCGACGGTACGGAGGAGGGGGCCCGGGTCGTCGCGCTCTACGGCCATGGGCTGGGGTTCGCCCGGGTCACCCTGCCCGCCGCCACCCTCCACGGCCATGTCACCTCGCCCTTCCCGCAGCAGCTGCTGGTCCGGGCCGAGGCCACCGCGGTCCCGGCGCTCGGCGCCCTGGGGACGGTCCAGAACCGCGGGGATCTCGCGGCGGCCCATGACAGCGAGCGGGAGGCCAACGCCTGGACCAACACCACCATGGCCGTGATCCTGGGTGGCTTCGCGGCCATCACCGCCGCGAACACCCTGGTCATGACCGTTCTCGACCGCCGCAACGAACTCCGGATGCTGCGGCTTGTCGGCACCACCCGCCGCCAGGTGATGCGGATGATCCGCTGGGAGGCCCTGCTGGTGGCGCTGGCGGGCATCGCCCTCGGCACCGCCATCGCGCTGGCGACCCTCTTCCCGCTGACCGCGTACATCACCGGCCGCGCCCCGCATATCCCCCCGCTGCTCTACGCCTCCTTCGCGGCGGGCGCGGTGGTCCTGGCCCTGCTCTCGGCCGCCCTCCCGGCCCGCTCGGCCCTGCCGACGGCCCGCTGAACCGGAGGGCGGCGGCGGTACGGAGCCGGGCCGCCCGACTCCGTAC
>NZ_JBHVHF010000348.1:0-7522 GCF_042800315.1 Streptomyces sp. NPDC057638 | reverse complement strand
GCCCCCGACCGCCTCTGCGGTCGGGGGCTCTTCGCGTATGCGCGGCGCGCGTCGGGTCAGGCGGCGGCCGGGACGGCGGCCGGAGCCGGGGCGGTGCGGCCGAACTGCACCACGGCCTGGTAGTAGGTCCACGCGAGCGCGTCACAGGCGGTCTTGGTGGCGCCGGAGTAGGTCGTACAGACCCGCTTCATGTCGGCGTGGAAGGCGTTGTCCAGCCGCGCCTTGTTGGCGGTGAAGGAACCGGCGGCCTTGTAGTTGCGGTAGCCGAAGTCATGGCGCGCACAGGAGTTCTGGAACGGGAAGCCGAACGGGTTGTCGGGCGAGTTGGAGCAGTAGTCGGTGGACCAGTCGAAGCGGTAGGCGCTCCAGGCGGACTGGTTACCGCGCGCCGCGTTCCAGGCGTTGTAGCTGCTGGCGCTGGTCTGGGTCCAGTTGCTCAGCACCTGCGGCTTGTCCGCGGGCACGGCGACCGCCGGGGACGCGGCGAGACCGAGGGCGAGCGGCACGGCGAGCGCGACGGCGGTCAGGGGGGTGGTGAGACGACGGCGCATCCGGTTCCTCCGTTGACGGGTGACTCCCTGCCCCACCTGGGGGTTCCCCGGGGGCGGAGCAAGCGTGGAGGAACCGTCTCGACGCGTCCATATCAAGATCCCCGCGTGGCTGATTCACCATGCCTATGAGTCTGGTTTTCGCTCAACTACGGAGTGATAGCGGGAGTTGCGCCACCGAGGCACGGCGTGAGTGACCACCGGCGGCACGCGTTCCGCTTCACCCGGGCCCCGGGCCGGCACGACAGCGCCACGCCCGCCGCCCGGGTCAGGTCACAGGGGTGCGCGGGGCCAGGAGCAGCGGCATCCGGCGCCCGCCCGCCCCCGGGGCGTGAAGGCGGTGCACCGTCACCCGGCACGGGGCAGGCCGGCGAGGAGGGTACGGACTCCGGGGTGGCTGTCATGCCGCTGGCGCAGGGTGGCGGTGACGCGGCCCAGGTGACGGTGGACGCGGTGGGAGCCGACCCGCTCGGCCAAACCGACGGCCTGGCAGGCGGATTCGACCGCTCCTGTGACGTCACCGGTCTGGAGGCGGGCGTCGGCGAGTTCGCTGGCGAAGAGCATGCGGTCGCGAGGGTAGCTGGCATCGTCCCCGGCGGTGCGCCCGGCGAGATAGGGCTCGGCTCGATCGGGGTGATGGGCGGCGAGCAGGGCCCGGCCGGTCTGAGCGTCGATCGCGGAAGGACTGAGCCAGAGTGTCCACCAGGGCTCTTCACCGTCACGGGCGGCGGCCAGATGCGTCCGGGTCCGCCGTCTGGTCTATGTCTCCTCGGCCAGCGTCTACGGCGATGGAAACCCCGACGAGACACACCATCCCGATCTTCTGACGATGCGCCAGCTGCTGGAGTCGGTATACGGGCGGATAGCCCCGCAGTTCCATGAAGCCGCACCCTTACGCCCGGTGTCGGTGTACGCGAACACCAAGGCGTGGGGCGAGCGGCAGACCGCGCTGACCCTCGGCGCCGTCGGCACCTCCTACACCGTGGTCCGCTACTTCTCCGTCTACGGCGACCCGCAGACCATCAAGCCCGGCTCGCACTCGTGGGTGGTGGCCTGGTTCGCGGCGCGCGCCGAAGCCGGACTGCCCCTGCATCTCAACGGCGGCGGCCACCAGGTCCGTGACCTGATCCACGTCGATGATGTCGCCGAGGCGACGCTGCGTGCCCTGGTCTCGCCGCAGGCACACGCAGAGATCCTCAACATCGGCACCGGCAAGGCCACCCGGGTCCGTGACGTCGCCGACCTCGTGCGCACCCACTACCCGGACACGCGCCTGATGGAGACCCCGATGCCGCCCGGCGACCCGCTGGGTGGCTACGCCTCCATCCGCCGCATGAGGACCATGCTGGGCTGGGCCCCCACGGTTACCCTTCCCGACGGCGTCGCGCGATACGTGGCATGGCTGCGCGAGCACCCGGCGGCGATCCCCGGCTGGATGACCGCCCCCACCAGCACCGCATAGCCCCCCGCTCAGATGACCGGGGGGCGGCCAAGGCGGGCCATGCGCCACACCGTCGACCAGCGCATCGGCCGCCGCTGACCGCACGGCCGGCGGACCCCCTCGGCGAAACCACCCGCCCATGCCCGCAGTCCGGCCAGGGACCGAGTGCGGGCCAGGGTGAGCACCGTCCACACCCCGAGATAGACCGGGACGAGAGGAGCGGGAAGATGGCGTTTCGCCAGCCAGACCCGGTTGCGGGCGGTCATCCGGTAATACACGGCGTGCCGTGCCGGGCTGGTCTTCGGATGCCGCAACAAGAGCCGCGGCTCGTAGGCCACCGTCCACCCGCCGTCGAGCGCGCGCCAGGCCAGGTCGGTCTCCTCGTGCGTGAAGAAGAACTCCTCCGGCCACCCGCCGGTCTCCTCCAGCATCCGCATCGACAGGCCGTGCCCGCCGCCGAGGAACGTGGTGACCTTCCCTCCCCGCATCGGGTCCCCGGCCCGCAGCCGTGGCACATGGCGGCGCTGTGTCCGCCCCCGCTCGTCCGCGATCCGGAAGGACACGATCCCCAGGCCGGGGTCGTCGGCGTACAGATCGGCGACCCGGCGGAGCACGTCGGTGTCGACCAGCAGCCCGTCGTCATCGAGGTTCACCAGGACGTCGACATCGTCCGATGTGCGCAGCAGTTCCCAGGCGACGTTGCGCCCGCCGGACACCCCCCGGTTCTCCGGGAGTTCCACTCCGTCCACCCCAGCGGGCAGCACCGGCAGCGAGCCCGTCCCGTTCCCGACGACGACGACCCGCGCCGCGCTCTCGTCCTGCCGGGCCACCGACTCCAGCAGCGCCAGCAGCTCGGCGGGCCGGTTGCCCATCGTCAGCACGGCCACACCCACACGCGGACGCGTCACAACCCACTCCCCACGGCTCTTCATCCCAGCCCGAGCCCGTGATGCTAGCCGCCCACACCCCACCCACCGCACCAGGCAAGGAGCCTCCCGTGCCCGCTCTGCGACTCGGCACCTACCTCACCAGCGCGACCGAGGGCGCGCTGGCCGAGACCCCGTACGGCGATCTCGCCGGGTACGACCTCGGCGACTTCCTCCATCGCTGGCCCGCCCTGCACGCCACCGCCCTCACCCTCCTGGGCGACCAGCGTGTCCATCCCACCGCCCGCGTCCATCCCACCGCGATCATCGGTGCCGAGGTCATCCTCGGCCCGCACACCACCGTTCACGAGTTCACCACCGTCCGCGGCCCCTCCGTCCTCGCCGCGGGTGCTCAGGTCGGCTTCAACTGCGAAGTCACCCACAGCTACATCGGCGAGCACGCCGTGCTCGGCCACCGGATCGGCCTCAACCGCAGCCTCGTCGGCACTGGGGCCCACCTCTCCTCCTCCGTCACCATCGCCGCCATCCACCTGAGCGATGACATGCGCCACCCCCACCGCGAAGTCATCCTCCGCGGCGAGGACGGTCTCTACCGCTGTGCGACCCCTCGCTTCGGCGGCCTGATCGGCGACCACACTCAGACCGGCCACAACATCGCACTCGGCCCTGGCGTCGCCATCGGCCGCTCCTGTCGCATCGACAGCGGCGTCACCCTCGTCGCCCGGATTGTTCCCGCCCACCACACCCTCAGTGCGCCGCATACCGCCGGCACCCGCCTCCGTGCCCAACGGCGATGTCAGGACCGGTGACCGCCCGCTCCCGACCACGTCCTCACGTCGGGAATCCGTACCGGAGCTCAGCGGAGGAGGACCGGCAGGGCGAGAGGCATCCGCATCAGGCCGCCCTCGCGCCAGCGGAGTTCCTCCTCCGGGACCGCCAGCCGGGCCTTGGGGAAGCGGCGGACCAGTTCGCCGAGGGCGATCCGCAGCTCCATCCGGGCGAGCTGCGCCCCCACGCAGAAGTGCGGGCCCGCGCCGAACGAGAGATGGCGCCCCGCGTCCGCCCGTTCCAGATCGAACCGGTCCGGCTCCGTGAAGACGCCGGGGTCCCGGTTGGCCAGATAGGTCAGCGCGGCCACGCCCTCCCCCGCCCGGACGGTCCACCCGCCCAGTTCGGTGTCCCGCGTCGCGACCCGCATCATGGCGCCACAGGGGAGGAGGAGCAGATACCGCAGCAGTTCCTCGACCGCGCCGTCCACGAGTTCGGGCCGGGAGCACAGCAGCGTGTACCGTTCCGGCTCGCCGAGCAGGGCCGCTATGGAGCTGGCGAGCTGGCACACCGTGGTGTCGGTCCCGGCGCCCAGCAGCATCAGGAGGTTGCCGATCAGCTCCTCCGGGCCGAGCTGGTCGGTGCCGTCGGCGACCCGGATGAGTTCGCTGGTCAGATCGGACCCGGGGTCCTGACGTCTGCGGTCGACCAGCGCGCGCAGATACTCCTGGAACTCCTCGAACGCCGCCAGGACCGCGTCGGTCGAGTCGCCGACCGCGTCCATCGTGTGGACCCACGCCTCGAACCGGTCCCGGTCCTCGAAGGGCACCCCGAGCAGTTCGCACATCACCCGTACCGGAAGCGGGGACGCGAGGGCCGCGACCAGGTCGACCGGCTCCTCGCGTTCCGCCGCGTCGAGGAAGTCCGTGACCACCTCCGTGATCCATGGCCGCATCCCCTCGACCATGCGCGGGGTGAACGCCTTCGTCAGCAGTCGCCGGATCCGGGTGTGGTCCTCGCCCTCCAGCGAGCTGAGCATGGCGGGCAGGGCCAGCCCCTCCGTCACCCGGGGGGCGCCCGGCTCGGTCGCGGCGCTGCGGCTGAAGGCCGGGTTGGTGAGCACCTCGCGGGCGAGCCGGTGGCTGAGGGCCACCCAGATCTCCGTCCCGTCCGGGAGCGCGGCCCGGACGACCTCCGCCTCCCGGCGCAGCCCCTCTCCCACGGCATCCCAGCCCGAGGGGTGGGTGACGAAGGGGAAACGGGGATGGGTGACCGGCTGGGGGCCCATGGCCAACTCCTCACGCGGGGTGGGTGGTTGAGCCGCCAGCATCACCCTCCACGGAGACCGTCACAAGAGCCGGACGCGTCACTCTCACCCCGCCCTCCCCGTTGCCGGGCGCGGCCCCGCGCGCGAGAAGGGCCCGGGGACGACACGAGGGCCAAGGGGGAAGCCCCTTGGCCCTCGCGTCACGCGGACGAGGTCAGCCCAGCTGGGCCAGCGCCTCGTTGAACGTCGCCGACGGGCGCATCACGGCCGCGGCCTTCGCCGGGTCGGGCTGGTAGTAGCCGCCGATCTCCACGGGGGAGCCCTGCACCGCGATCAGCTCGTCGATGATCACCGACTCCTGCTCGCCGAGCGTCTTCGCCAGCCCCGCGAACGCCTCCGCGAGCTGCGGGTCGTCGCTCTGGCCGGCCAGCTCCTGGGCCCAGTACAGCGCCAGGTAGAAGTGGCTGCCACGGTTGTCGATCCCGCCGAGGCGACGGCTGGGGGACTTGTCCTCGTTGAGGAACGAGCCGGTGGCGCGGTCCAGGGTGTCCGCGAGGACCTGGGCGCGGGCGTTGCCCGTGGTCTGGGCGAGGTGCTCGAAGCTGACCGCGAGGGCCAGGAACTCGCCGAGGCTGTCCCAGCGGAGGTAGTTCTCCTTGACCAGCTGCTGGACGTGCTTGGGCGCGGAGCCACCGGCGCCGGTCTCGAAGAGGCCGCCGCCGTTCATCAGCGGGACGACCGACAGCATCTTGGCGCTGGTGCCCAGCTCCAGGATCGGGAAGAGGTCGGTCAGGTAGTCACGGAGCACGTTGCCGGTGACGGAGATGGTGTTCTCGCCGCGGCGGATGCGCTCCAGGGAGCGGGCGATGGCCTTGACCGGGGAGAGGATCTGGATGTCCAGTCCGTCGGTGTCGTGCTCCGGCAGGTACTGCCGGACCTTGGCGATCAGGCTGGAGTCGTGGGCGCGGGTCTCGTCCAGCCAGAAGATCGCCGGGTCGCCGGTGGCGCGGGCGCGGGTGACGGCGAGCTTCACCCAGTCGCGGATCGGCAGGTCCTTGGTCTGGCACATGCGCCAGATGTCACCGGCGCCGACCTCGTGCTCCAGCACCACGGCGCCGGAGGCGTCGACCACGCGGATGGTGCCCGCGGCCGGGATCTCGAAGGTCTTGTCGTGGCTGCCGTACTCCTCGGCCTTCTGCGCCATGAGGCCGACGTTGGGGACGGAGCCCATGGTCGAGGGGTCGTAGGCGCCGTGGGCGCGGCAGTCCTCGATGGCGACCTGGTAGATCCCGGCGTAGCTGCTGTCGGGGATGACGGCGAGGGTGTCGGCCTCCTGGCCGTCCGGGCCCCACATGTGGCCGGAGGTGCGGATCATCGCGGGCATGGAGGCGTCCACGATGACGTCGCTGGGGACGTGCAGGTTGGTGATGCCGCGGTCGGAGTCGACCATGGCCAGCTCCGGGCCCTCGGCCAGCTCGGCGTCGAAGGACGCCTTGATCTCGGCGCCGCCGGGCAGGGCCTCCAGGCCCTTGAGGATGGTGCCGAGGCCGTCGTTGGGGCTGAGTCCGGCGGCGGCGAGCGCCTCGCCGTGGGCCTCGAAGGTCTTCGGGAAGAAGGCGCGGACCACATGGCCGAAGATGATCGGGTCGGAGACCTTCATCATGGTGGCCTTGAGGTGGACCGAGAAGAGGACACCCTCGGCCTTGGCGCGGGCGACCTGCGCCGTGAGGAACTCGCGGAGCGCGGCGACGCGCAGCACAGAGGAGTCGACGACCTCGCCCGCGAGGACCGGTACGGACTCGCGCAGCACGGTGGTGGTGCCGTCCGCCTGGGCCAGCTCGATCCGCAGCGAGCCCGCCTCGGCGAGGGTGGCCGACTTCTCGGTGGAACGGAAGTCGTCGGCGGTCATGTGCGCGACGTTGGTCTTCGAGTCGGCCGTCCAGGCACCCATGCGGTGGGGGTGGGCCTTGGCGTAGTTCTTGACCGAGGCGGGGGCGCGGCGGTCGGAGTTGCCCTCGCGCAGGACCGGGTTGACGGCGCTGCCCTTGACCTTGTCGTAACGGGCGCGGATGTCGCGCTCCTCGTCGGTCCGCGGGTCGTCCGGGTAGTCCGGCAGCGCGTAGCCCTGCTGCTGAAGCTCGGTGATCGCGGCCTTCAGCTGCGGGATCGAGGCCGAGATGTTCGGCAGCTTGATGATGTTCGCCTGCGGCGTCTTGGCCAGTTCGCCCAGCTCGGCGAGGGCGTCGCCAATGCGCTGGCCCTCTTCGAGACGCTCGGGGAAGCTGGCGATGATCCGCCCGGCCAGGGAGATGTCACGGGTTTCCACCGTGACCCCGGCCGTCGAGGCGTAGGCCTCGACCACGGGCAAGAACGAATACGTCGCCAGGGCCGGGGCCTCATCCGTGTGGGTGTAGATGATGGTCGAGTCAGTCACCGGGTGCTCCGCTCCACGTCCACGTCTGCAACATTGCTTGACATCAAGATATCTCGTCCCGCGACCGGCGCCGAAGGGGGCCGGGGTGTGCCCTCCGCCATGGGGGACGCGGAGGGAGCGCCCCGGCCCCTGTTTCCCGCCCGAAGACGGGAGAAGGGCCCGTGCGGGGTGCGCACC
>NZ_JBHVHF010000347.1:0-7532 GCF_042800315.1 Streptomyces sp. NPDC057638 | reverse complement strand
GTGCGTCGCACCGGCCCATCGGCGTCTCCGAGGTCTCCCGGCGTTGGTGCCCCGCCAGCACGGGCCCGCGTTCCGGGGATCCGGGGCGCTACGACGGGCGCGGGGTCAGGGCGCGGAGTCGCGGATCGCGGCCCAGTCCGCGCGGTGGTCGGCGCGGGTGGGCTCGACGAGGGCGCGGACCGCGACGAGACGGCCACGCTTGTTGATCCGGGCACCGGACGCGTATCGCCAGGGCGTTGGGGGGTTCATGGCCAGGAGATCCGGGTAGCTGAAGGCGACGATCTTCGGCTCGCCTTCGATGGCCACTACCGACAAGAGCAGTCCGTACGATCCGGTGGAACCCGCTGTGCGGTCGCTGGCGAACCCGGTGAACAACTGGCCCCACTTCGAGTGCGCGTACTCCGCGACCAGGAAGAGTGTCCGGCGGGCCACCTGGTCCACTGTGGTGGCGTACTTCGCCAGTTCGTCGGCGGACATCGGGCGCCGCCGGAGTGTGGATGAGAGGAACACGCCCGGCACCGCGTGCATGAACGCCTCGCTCTCCCGACGCCGCTCCGCCAGGACCGCGTCGGGCTCGGTACGGGCCGCCAGCCCCTCCCTGTGCTCTGCCTCCAGGTAGGCGTGCAGAAACTCCACCGCTTGATCAAGATTCACCGCTTGATGCCTCTCGCTTCTCGAAGAGCCACTCGTCCCCTCCGATTGTTGTCTCTCCCGGCTTCTGGGCGCCGGAAGGCAGGGACAGCTTCCAGACGTAGTCGACACCGATGACACGCCTCACTGGTGGATGCATCATCTTCTTGACGATCTCCGCCAGTTTCTTCTTGGCCTTCTCCATGTCCTCAGGGGAAGCGCCCTCCTGATACCACCAGGGCTGGTGCTCGATCTTCGACGTCAGGACATCGGCCAGGAGCTCCCCGAAGTGGATCGTCACAGTCAGGTGAAGGGAGACATCCGCCGCATCATGACCCTTCGCTGTGGCGAAGTTGATGAGATCGTTCTGGATAGTGGTCTCGGCCTGCTTCATATCTGACTGGTTGTACGTATCGCTTGTTGTCACCATATTCAAGGATTCACGATAACCCGACCCCCCGAAGATATCAGCGATAGCGTGGGCCCGGTTGAGGTTGAGGTTGGTGACCATGCCCGGTGAGTCCTGGTGGATTCCGCGCGCTTCACCTCGGGGTTTCAGTCGCAAGTCCGCCCCGATGACTTGGAGCGACTTGCTGCGCTGCGGATCCTTCTCCACGACCTTGAAGGACTTTCCCGCCCTGGTGGTGTAGGTCGTGACCCGTTCGTGGGCAGCGTTCACAGTGTGGATGGAGAGAGGGAAGAAGTCCGAATGCGGAGGTGCTTCCAGCTTGGGAACCTCAAGGCGACCATACGGCTTGAGGGTGACGTCGTAGGAGGCGCTCGTCATCCCCTCCAGCGCCTTGCGCAGTCGGTTCCTGTGCTTCTCCTCGATCGGAGGTGAGGTGTTGATCGCCGCCAGTCCGGAGGTCTTGAGCTTTTCCGGTACCGGGCGCCCGAGTGCTTCCAAGAAGTCCTTCTTCGAGGTTTCTGCCCGCTGGACGAAAACAAAGTTGTAGAACTCGCCCGTGGTGGCCCTCCTTCGGGGGTTCTCCTTGAAGTACTCCCGGAGCGGGGTTTGGAATTCTGGTGATTTGGCTACCTTGAAAGCATTGCTCTTGGTACCGGTCAGAACCGTCTTCTTCCACAGCGTCTTGGCGTTGTCCTCGATGCCGCGCCGAGTGCTGGAGACGTAGATGTTCCACCAGAAGGTGTGGACCACCTCGGCGTAGTTCCTGGCGTGCTCGGGCATCGCCGCCTTGATCTTCTTCGCCACGGAGTCATCCGGCACCGACTGGGGCGCGCTCGTCTGGGCCGGGCTGTTGATCGCGCGGAAGTGGATGACGGTGCGTTCGGGCTCGCGGCGGTCGATGACCAGCTTCAGGAGGCGGACCTTGTGGCGCCTGCGGATCGGGGGGAGCGCCTTCTCGATGCCCTCGATGGTGGCGTCCCGGGTGACCAGGGCGGTCGCGTCCCGCAGCGCGGCGGCGGCGCGGTCGGTGCGCCGCTGGTCGCGCCGCTGGCGGGCCCGGTCCTTCCGGCGCTGCCGGGCGTCGGCTCGCTTGCCGCGCCGGGTGTCCCGTTTGCGGCCGGGCCTGCGGTCGTCGCCACGGCGTCGGGGGCGGCCGGCGGTGGGGCGGGGGCGAGGGGTCGCCGGGCCGGGCTTGCGGGGGGTGGGTTTCGTACGGGGGCGGGTACGGGTGGCGCGGATCCTGGCCCAGGCCCTCTTCGCCAGGGCGGCGATGGTGTCGATGACCTGGTCGATGGCCATGTTGACCGGGCGCGCCATGGCCTGGACGATCTGGCGCACCCGGGCCGCGATGCCGCCGACGCCGAGGAGCGCGGCCAGGAAGCCGAGCAGCACCGGGATCGAGCGGGCGAGGGCGGACTCCACCCGTGCGGCGACTCCGCCGGTGGCGCCCTTGGCGATGGCGATCACCGCGTCGAGGACCGAGTTGACGAAGTCGATGATCTGGCGGGCCTGGGTCACCACGAAGGTGACGATGTCGATGAGGAGCTTGACCGCGCGGACGAAGGCGGAGGCGGGGTTGAGCAGGGACAGGATCCAGGTGATGCCCGCGGTGACGATGGCGGGTGTCACGTACGCGATGACCTTGGCGACCAAGTCCCTGCGCAGATCGCCGACCCGGGACTTGAGTTCCCCCCACATGCCCGCGACCCCGCGCTTGCGTACCTCGGCGACGAGGGGGACGGCTGTCTCGGCCGCCGCCACGGCCTCCTCCGGGACCTTGCGGGTGATGCGGGCGCGGATGGCGGGCCAGGTCAGGCCGAGCAGCCCGGCGAGCATGGTCAGCACGCCACGGGTGTCGAACTTCGCCGGGAGCTGGAGCCCGGCCTCGGCGGCACGGCCCAGCAGCCAGGACATGATGCCCTGCTGGAGATGGCGGCCGATGTTGCGCAGGAACTGACGGAGTCCCGCGCCCACGCCCGTCACCAGGTTGCGCAGGAAGCCGACCGGGTCCTTGAGGATCAGCATGACCGCGGAGGCCGCCTTGGCCAGCACCGCCAGCAGCATGTCCTTGAGTTCCAGGATGGTGTTGATCACCGATGCGACGGCCTCGACGGCCTTGTCGACCAGGCCCTTGTTCTTCTCCTTCGCGGTGGCGATCTCGTCGTCGACGGACTTCAGGGCCTCTGTGTACTTGGTGGCGAGCGTGTCGACCAGGGTGGTCGCCTTGTCGTCGACCGACTGGGTGAGTTCCTCGAACTTGCCGTCGAACTCGGCCATCGCCTCCTGTCCGATGGCCTTGAGGCCGGCGGGCAGCTTGCCCACCGCCGCGCGCAGTTCGGTACGGCCCTGGGCGATGCGCTGTTTGGCCCGGTCCAGTTCCGTACCGACCGTGGTGGCGACGTCCGCGATCACCAGTCGCATCCGGCGGAGGTAGCCCTCCCTGGCCCGGTCGAAGATCCGCTCCGCCTCGGCGGGCAGCCCGAGCAGCTTGTCCTTGCCCCAGCGCGCCCAGCCGAAGGCGCCCGAGTAGCGCCGGTCCTTGTACGCGTCCATCTCGCGTTCGTGTTCCGAGGTGAAGGCGTCGCGTGCCGCCTTCTCCCCTCGGGTGAACTGCTCGTCCACGAGCTTGTCGAGGCCGTCGAGAATGGCCTCGACGTCCTTCTTCATCGCGTCGAAGACCCGCTGGAGGATGGCGGTGACCTCGGTCCGCTTCTCCTCGTCCCGGCTCTTGGCGCCCGTCTTGCCCGAGTCCACCCGCTGTCCGGTCAGGGCACGCTGGGCCCCCATCGCGCCCATGGCCGTGGTTCCGGTCCGGCGGGCCTCCCCGGTGGCGGTGCTCAGCTCGCCCGCCTCGTGCTTGCGCAGCCGGGGCGGTGCGGCGGCGGAGTGGCGCTCGGCGGCCTTCTTCTCGCCCAGGGCCTGCCGGAACGACGGCTCGTTGGAGCGGCGCAGCTGCGGCTCGGTGACGCTCGCCTCGGCCATCCGCCGGTCCACGCTCTTCGGCCCGGCCGACATATCGGTCGCGGCGGGGGGCAGCCGGTCGGGGACGGCGTTGGCGGGATCCGGGGTGCCGGGGGCCGCCGGGGGCCGGTCCGGCGTCAGGGGCACGACCTCCTTGGTCACCGCCGCCGCCGTGTCCGGTGGGGCGGCGGTGGTGGTCGCGATCTGCTCGGCGGACTCCGTCCTGCCCTCACCGACGGTGCCCTGGACCTCCGCGCGGACCTCGTCCGCCTTCCCCGACTCCGCGAACGTGTCCGCCTCGTCGAGGTTCTTCGGCGCCTTCGCGGCGATGGCCTGCTCGACGGCCCGGATGAACGCCTCCCGGTCGAACGCCTTCGGCTTGGCCTCATGCATCTTCTCGGCGTTCGCGGACTTTCCCTGGGCCTCCTCGTCGTCCTTGGGCGGGCGGGCCGCGTCCTGCGCCGCCGCCGCCTCGGTCCGCGCCGGGGGGTGTGAGGTGGCGACCGCGCGCTTCTTGCGGCTCACGTCGTTCTTGAGGGCGGCGAACTTCGGATCGCCCGCCGGGCCCCGCCGCCGCGCGCTCGCGCCACCCGGTCCTGAGCCCGATCCGGTGGGCGCGGTCCCACCGTCCTTCCGTTCAGCGGCGGAATCGGCCTCCGCGGTCCTCTTCGTACGGGTGGGGCGGGGTGCCGTCGGCCCGGGTGCGGGTGTGGGGCGTCGAGGCCGTGCGGGCGCGCGGGGGCCCGGAGCCGCGCTCCGCCCCGCGGCGACCGCGCCGTTCCCGATCCTCGTCTGATCCGCCATCGCCTGGGCCTGGGCCTGCGCCGGTGACGATGGTGGGGACGGTGACAGAGAGGGCGGGAGTGAGGGTGTCGGTGACGCGGGCATGGGCCGGTCCGGTCCTGGCGTACCGGCCAGTGCGGACGCCGCGACAGCCGCGTTGGAGGTGAGGGGCGGAGGTGAGGGGAGAGAAGGGGGCCGCGTCCCGGCGTCCCGCGGCCGTGGGCCGGTGGCCAGTGTGGTGGTGAGTGCCTGTGTGGGCTTCTGCCTGCGGGCGCGCTTCATCGGCGGAACCATCGACCGGCCTCTCCTCGCCAGACCGCCCTGCCGGGGGTGCGACGCCTCGCGGACGGTCGCCGTCCGAGGGTGTCAGCTGGGGCGTGACGGAACCGTCTCCATGACGTGACGGAGAGGTCGCCGCCCGGTGGTCAAGACAGCGTGGCAACCGGCGGCGCGCCCTGGCGGAGAAGATCCACGGGCTTCCCCACCCAAGCGGCACCTGACTCCTCTGGAGACAGGCGCGTTCGGAGGTGTGAAGGCGCAGGTGGGCGGCGTGTAAGCGGCTCGTGCAGAGGCATGAATCCCGGCACCACCGGCGCGTGAACTAAACATCACGCGGCCAAAGTTCACCGTATCGAGGGACTGTTCCCGCCATCCAATGGATGAACAGGTGGGGGAACACCTACGGTTCTCGCGGATCAACGGGGCGACCTCCCCGAACGCCTCCGCCCCGTCCGTCCCTCTCCCCGCCGTACCCCCGCCTGACCTCTCCCTGTCTTGCCTGCCTCCCGTTGCCCTGAACCCGACTGGCGTGCGCGTATGCCGAACGCTGCCCTGATGAAGGAGTGCACAGCCCCATGACCGTCGAGACCGGCCCGCAGCCGCAGCAGCGGCCGAACCCTCAGAGCAGCCTCAGCACGCAGGCCGCCCGCAATCTCGCCACGACGACCAAGTCCGTCCCGCAGATGCAGGAGATCACCTCCCGCTGGCTGCTCAGAATGCTGCCGTGGGTGGAAGTCGACGGTGGTACCTACCGGGTGAACCGCCGGCTCACCTACACCGTCGGTGACGGCCGGATCGAGTTCGTCCAGGAAGGGGCCGAGGTCCGGGTCATCCCCCGCGAGCTCGGTGAACTCTCCCTGCTGCGCGGCTTCGACGACGAGGACGCCCTCACCGCCCTCGCCGCCCGCTGCGAACAGCGCGACTTCCGCGCGGGCGAGGTGCTGGTCGAGCGCGGCACCGCCGCCGACCGGATCCATCTGATCGCCCATGGCCGGATCGACCAGATCTCCGTCGGAGCCTACGGGGACGAGAGCGTCACCGCCGTCCTCGCCGACGGCGACCGCTTCGGTCAGGACGCGTTGCTGGACTCCGACGCCACCTGGGAGTACACCGCCGTCGCCCAGACCTCGGGCACCCTGCTCACCCTCTCCCGGGCCGACTTCGCCGCCGTCACGGCCGCCGCGCCCAGCCTCCAGCGGCACGTCGAGGAGTACAGCGCGCTCCCGGAGCAGCGCCAGAACCGGTTGGGTGAGGCGGAGATCGCCATGTCCGCCGGACACACGGGTGAGCACGAACTGCCCGGCGCCTTCGTCGACTACGACCTGAACCCCCGTGAGTACGAACTCTCGGTCGCGCAGACCGTGCTGCGGGTCCACACCCGCGTCGCGGATCTCTACAACAAGCCGATGAACCAGACCGAGCAGCAGCTCAGGCTCACCATCGAGGCGCTCAAGGAGCGCCAGGAGCACGAGCTGATCAACAACCGTGAGTTCGGGCTGCTGCACAACGCCGCCTTCAACCAGCGGATCCAGACCCACTCGGGCCCGCCCACCCCAGATGACCTGGACGAACTCCTCTGCCGTCGCCGTGGGTCCAAGTACTTCTTCGCCCACCCCAGGACCATCGCCGCCATCGGCCGTGAGTTCAACAAGCGCGGGCTCTACCCGGACCATGTCGACGTCGGCGGACAGCAGGTCCCCGCCTGGCGCGGCGTACCGATCCTGCCGTGCAACAAGATCCCGATCACCAAGGAGAACACCAGCTCCATCCTGGTGATGCGTACCGGCGAGGACAACCAGGGCGTCATCGGGCTCAACCAGACCGGGCTGCCGGACGAGTTCGAGCCGGGGGTGTCGGTGCGCTTCATGGGCATCGACGAGACGGCGATCATCTCCTACCTGGTCACCACCTACTACTCCGCCGCCGTCCTGGTGCCCGACGCGCTCGGTGTGCTGGAGAACGTGCAGATCGCCCGTACCAGCGGCTGAGCCACGCCCGTTCCGTACGTACGCGGGAGACCGCGCCGCGCACGGCGAACGGGCGGGGCGGTCCGCGCGGACCTGCCGTGATCCGGTCCCGTCGGGTCCGGGGCGGGAGTGGGGGAACCGCTGTACGGGAGGGCTGGGCCCGGCCGTACAGCGGGGGTGGGAGGACCCGCCCGACACCGCACGATCCCGGCGCCCGGAACCCGGAACTCGACACCCGGATCCCGGCGCGCGCCCGTCCCGTTCGCCGGGCCCCGGCCCGGTCGGACGCGAGAGCGGCACACATCCACCAGCCGGGCCCCGCCGGGGCCACGGTCCCCGTGTGCCCGGAACAGCCACGTCACCCAAGGAGGAATGGTGCGCTCATGAGCACCGAAGCCCTGCGACGCATCCTGTCCGGCCCTCATGGCCTGGGCACGGGGAGTCTGCACCTGAGGCGGCCGGAGGAACCGCCGCGAGCGGCCTCGCCGGAGGCGGGTCCGCTC
>NZ_JBHVHF010000346.1:0-7569 GCF_042800315.1 Streptomyces sp. NPDC057638 | reverse complement strand
CCCCGCACCCTCGTGCGTGGCCCGGCGGCCGATGGGTCCTATCCGGACAGGACTCAGCGGGTCAGGCCCGCCCGGCGCAGGGCGTCCGCCATGGCGCTGTTCGCGGGCGCGGGCGCGGGCCGCTGGTCGCCCCGGCCCTTGCCGCCGCCCCGGTTGCCGCGTTCGCCGCCGCGTTCGCCCCGGCCCCGGTCGCCGCCGCCGCGTTCACCGCGCTCCTCGCGGGCCCGGCGTCCGCCGCGCTCACCCCGCTCGCCCCGGTCGCCGCGCTCCCGGCCGCCGTCCTTCGGCGCGCTCTCGTCCTCCAGCCGCAGCGTCAGCGAGATCCGCTTGCGCGGGATGTCGATGTCGAGCACCTTCACCCGGACCACATCACCGGGCTTCACCACATCGCGCGGGTCCTTCACGAACGTCTTCGACATCGCCGACACATGGACCAGCCCGTCCTGGTGCACACCGATGTCCACGAACGCGCCGAACGCGGCGACATTGGTGACGACGCCCTCCAGGACCATCCCCGGCGTCAGATCGCCGATCTTCTCCACGCCCTCCTTGAAGGTCGCGGTCCTGAACGCCGGACGCGGGTCGCGGCCGGGCTTCTCCAGTTCCCGGAGGATGTCCGTCACGGTCGGCAGGCCGAAGGTCTGGTCCACGAACGCGTCGGGGCGCAGCGAGCGCAGCACGGAGGTGTTGCCGATCAGCGCGGCGACCTCACCACCCGTCTCCTTCACGATCCGCCGCACCACCGGATAGGTCTCCGGGTGGACGCTGGAGGCGTCCAGTGGGTCGTCGCCGCCCCGGATCCGCAGAAAGCCCGCGCACTGCTCGTACGCCTTCGGGCCGAGCCGGGAGACGTCCTTGAGGGCCTTGCGGGAGGGGAAGGGGCCGTGGGTGTCACGGTGGGCGACGATGTTCTCGGCCAGCCCCGGGCCGATGCCGGAGACCCGGGCGAGCAGCGGCGCGGAGGCGGTGTTGACGTCCACACCGACACCGTTCACACAGTCCTCGACGACCGCGTCCAGCGAACGGGAGAGCTTCACCTCGGACAGGTCGTGCTGGTACTGGCCGACGCCGATCGACTTGGGATCGATCTTGACCAGCTCGGCGAGCGGGTCCTGGAGCCTGCGCGCGATGGAGACCGCGCCGCGCAGGGAGACATCCAGACCGGGCAGCTCCTGCGAGGCGAAGGCGGAGGCCGAGTAGACCGAGGCGCCCGCCTCCGACACCATCACCTTGGTCAGCTTCAGCTCCGGGTGACGGCTGAGCAGCTCGGCCGCGAGCCGGTCGGTCTCCCGGGACGCCGTGCCGTTGCCGATGGCGACGAGGTCGACCGCGTGCTCCCTGGCCAGCCGGGCGAGGGTGGTCAGCGACTCCTCCCACCGGTTGGCCGGGACATGCGGATGGATGGTGTCGGTGGCCACGACCTTGCCGGTCGCGTCGACCACGGCCACCTTCACCCCCGTACGGAAGCCGGGGTCCAGGCCCAGCGTCGCCCGCGTCCCGGCGGGCGCGGCGAGCAGCAGATCGCGCAGATTGGCGGCGAAGACGCGGACGGCCTCGTCCTCGGCGGCGGTCCGCAGCCGTACCCGCAGATCGATCCCGAGATGGACCTGGATCCGGGTGCGCCACGCCCAGCGGACGGTGTCCCCGAGCCAGCGGTCGCCCGGCCGGCCCCGGTCGGCGACACCGAACCGGCGGGCGATGGCGGCCTCGTAGGCGGTGGGGCCCTCCGGCTCCAGGGCGAGATCGAGGACCTCCTCCTTCTCGCCCCGCAGCATCGCCAGCACCCGGTGCGAGGGCAGCTCGGTGAAGGGCTCGGCGAAGGCGAAGTAGTCGGCGAACTTGGCGCCCGCCTCCTCCTTGCCCTCGCGCACCTTCGCGGCGAGCCTGCCGCGCGTCCACATCCGCTCCCGCAGCTCGCCGATGAGGTCGGCGTCCTCCGAGAACCGCTCGGTCAGGATGGCCCGCGCGCCCTCCAGCGCGGCGGCCGGATCGGCGACACCCTTGTCCGCGTCGACGAAGGCCGAGGCGGCGGCCGGCGGATCCACGGACGGATCCCCCAGCAGCCCCTCGGCCAGCGGCTCAAGACCCGCCTCGCGGGCGATCTGCGCCTTGGTGCGGCGCTTGGGCTTGAAGGGCAGGTAGATGTCCTCCAGCCGCGCCTTCGTGTCGGCGGCCCGGATCCGGGCCTCCAGCTCCGCGTCGAGCTTTCCCTGCTCCCGTACGGAGTCCAGGATCGCGGTGCGCCGCTCCTCCAGCTCCCGCAGATAGCGCAGCCGCTCCTCCAGCGTGCGCAGCTGCGTGTCGTCGAGCATCTCCGTCGCCTCTTTGCGGTAACGGGCGATGAACGGGACGGTCGAGCCGCCGTCCAGCAGCTCCACGGCCGCCTTGACCTGTCGCTCGCGTACGCCGAGTTCCTCGGCGATCCTGCCTTCGATGGACGTCGTCACGGTTACCCGACTCGCCTTCCCTGCTGGCTGTGCTTGAGCCTGCATTCTGCCCCGTGCCCCTTCCGGCTGTCCCCGCCCCACCCCGTGGGTCCGTTCCCCCGTCCCGCCCGGGCCGGTCGCCGCGCCGGTCCGCACCGGTGCGCGGGGAAGGTTACTCGGCGCCGACGAGGTCCGCCGGGAAGGCGCCCGCGGACAGCGCGCGGCCGGCCAGCTCGCGCCCCAGCGCGGTGAGCCGCTCCACCCCCGCCGCGCCCAGGTGTGTGTATGGCCCACTGTCCAGCCGGTCCGTCAGCGCCTCCAGTTCCGCCCGTACCGCCGTGCCCTGGGCCGTCAGCGCGCCCGCGGGGTCCAGCAGTCCCCGCTCGCGCAGCCGGGCGGCGGCGGCGTCCCAGTCCTCCCGCCGCCAGCCCCGGGTGGACAGCACCCAGCGCGGGGACATGCCCCGGCCGGTGGCGGTGTGACTCACCACGGCCTCCAGCGGATCCAGGCCCACCGCCAGCAGTGCCGCGGTGTGGCTGTCGCCCCGGTGTTCGCGCAGCAGGGTCGCCGCGTGCCAGAGCGCCAGGTGCGGCTCGTCGGGCCGGGGCAGATCGGCGTGGGCCGCGTAGAGGGGGCGGCCGGGGCGGGAGCAGCCCTCGGTGGCCCGCGCCGCGAGCGTGGCGGCCTCGGTCAGGTGGGCGGCGGCGAGCACCTCCTCGCCCAGCAGCCGGCGCAGGGTCGCGTCCGCCGCCCGCCACCGCGCGGCCAGCACCTTCTCGGGGCTGGCGGACTCCCACACCGAGGGCAGGAAGCGGGCTATGTGGTCATGGCTGAAGTTGTAGAAGGCGGCGGTGACCGGGCCCGGTCCCACGGCGCCCATCGCCGCCGCCCGGGTGGCGAAGTAGGCCGCGCCCCAGCCGGTGACGCCGAGGGCGTCCAGCTCCCGGGCCGTGTCGGGCGAGAAGTAGACCGTGGCGTGCAGGGTGTTGAGGGGGTCCTGGCAGCGGCGGCCCGCACGGGCCGGCGTCAAGTCGGTGGTCATGGAAGGAGGTTACCGACCGCTTGGTACGGGTGGGGGGGCCACCCGCCCCGATGGCCGGATAGGTGGGAGACTCGTCATTGCGGCCATCACCGGCTCCGGGACAGCATGGACGCATGAGCGAGCGAACCGTTGTCGTCGTCCTCCACGACGGCGTCCAGAGCCTCGATGTGGCGGGCCCGATGGAGGTGTTCGCGGGCGCCTGTGCCGTCCTGGGCGACCCGTCCGCGTACCGCCTGCGCACGGCGAGCACCGACGGCCGTCCCGTGCGCTGCGGCAGTGGACTCACCCTGGTGCCGGACGGCGCGCTGGACGACGCGCCCGCCGCGCACACGCTCATCGTCCCCGGCGGCGATCCCGACTCCGACAGCGCACGCCTCGTCGACTGGCTCCGCGCCCACGGCCCGCGCGCCGAACGCCTGGTCTCCGTCTGTACGGGGGCGCTGCTGCTGGCCGCCGCCGGACTCCTCGACGGACGGCGCGCCACCACGCACTGGTCGTTCTGCGACGACCTCTCCCGTGACTACCCCGAGGTGGAGGTGGACCCGGACCCGATCTTCGTCCGGGACGGGACCGTGTCCACCTCGGCCGGGGTCACCGCCGGGATCGACCTGGCCCTGGCCCTGGTCGAGGAGGACCACGGCTGGGAGGTCGCCCAGACCATCGCCCGCCATCTGGTGGTCTTCCTGCGGCGCCCCGGCAACCAGGCCCAGTTCAGCGCCGCCCTCGCGACCCAGACGGCGAAGCGCGAACCCCTGCGCGAGGTCCAGCGCTGGATCACCGAACACCCGGGCGCCGACCTGTCGGTGGAGTCGCTCGCCACCCGGGCCCGGCTCTCCCCGCGCCACTTCGCCCGCGCCTTCCAGACCGAGACCGGGGTCACCCCGGGCCGTTATGTCGAACGCGTCCGGGTCGAACACGCCTGCCGGCTGCTGACCGACTCCAGCGACAGTGTGGCCGCCATCGCCCGCTCGGCCGGCTACCGCACCCCGGAGGCCCTGCGGCGCGCCTTCGTGAAGACCCTCGGCACGCCTCCGGCCGAGTACCGCCGCCGCTTCCGCGGCGCGGCCTGACCGCCGGGCGCCCCTGCCCCGACCGCCCGGCTCCTCCGCTGAGCCGTGGCGCCCGTCAAGCCAACCCGTTCCATCCCTTGATGTTCCTTATGAGATGAGAGGTTCCCATGCAGATCGCCATCCTCCTCTTCGATGACTTCACCACCCTTGACGCCATCGGCCCCTATGAGGCCCTCGGCCGGATCCCCGGCGCCGAGACCGTCTTCGTGGCCAAGGAGACCGGACTGGTCCGAGGCGACCAGGGCTCGCTCGCGCTGCTCGCCGAGCGGCCCCTGGCGGAGGTGACCGCCCCCGACATCGTGCTCGTCCCGGGCGGACCCGGCACCGACCAGGTCGAGCGGGACGAGGAGATCCTGACCTGGCTGCGCGCGGTGGACGCCACCTCGGCCTGGACCACCTCCGTGTGCACCGGCTCCCAGGTGCTCGGCGCCGCCGGGCTGCTGCGGGGACGGCGCGCCACCAGCCACTGGCTGGTGCTGGAGGACCTGGCCGGGCACGGCGCCGTACCGTCGAAGGAGCGGGTCGTCTTCGACGGCAAGTACGTCACGGCGGCCGGGGTCTCCTCCGGCATCGACATGGCGCTCTCCCTGATGGGCCGCATCGGCGGCGACGAACTGGCCCAGACCGCGCAACTGCTGCTGGAGTACGACCCGCAGCCGCCGTACGACGCGGGCTCGGTCGACAAGGCCCCGGCCGAACTGGTCGCCAAGCTGCGCGCCGCCGTCGCGGCGGACGCGAAGAACCCGGTCAGCGGGGTCTGAGCCGGGGGGCCCGGCCCTCAGCCGGACGGGCCCGGCCGCTCAGACGCTCCAGGTGAAGCGCGGCGCCCGCCGCTCCAGGAAGGCGGTGACGCCCTCGGTGGTGTCACCGCCCTCGCGTGCCTGCTCGGCGGCGCGCTCGGCCCAGTGGGCCTCCCGGCCGCCCAGCCCGGCCACGAACTCCTTCGCCGCCGCCTGGGTCAGCTGGGACCGTACGGTCAGGACGCCGGTCAGCTCGGCGACCCGGGCGTCCAGCTCCTCCTCCGGCAGTACCTCGTCCACCAGCCCGGTCCGCAGCGCGCGGGCCGTACCGATCAGCTCGCCCGTGAACAGCAGGTACTTCGTGGCCGACGGCCCCACCAGCGAGACCAGCCGCCGGGTGGTGGTGGCCGGATAGACGATCCCCAGCTTCGCCGGGGTCACCCCGAACAGCGCCCCCTCGGCCGCCAGCCGCAGATCACAGGCGACGGCCAGCTGGCAGCCCCCGCCCACACAGTGCCCCCGTACCACCGCGACGGTCGGCTTGGGGAAGGCGGCCAGGGCCTCCTCCGCCCGTACCGAGAGCGACTGCGGGGACTCCGCGCCCGGCGGCCCGCCCGGCTCGCGCAGCGACGCGATGTCCGCCCCGGCGCAGAAGGTGGAACCCTCTCCGGTGAGCACCAGGGCCCTGACCCCGGGGTCGGCCGCCAGTCCGTCCAGCAGCGGGGGCAGCGCCCGCCACATGCCGGTGGTCATGGCGTTGCGCTTGGCGGGATTGCCGAGGACGACGGTGGCCACCCCGTCCGTCACCGTGTGCCCGACCCGGGCCGTGGGCTGAGTCTGCATGCGCCGGATGCTATCCGCCCGTGACGGACCTACGATCAAGGAGGGGAACGGGGGCCGCCGCGAGGAGGTAGCGATGGCTGGTACCGCGTCGGAGCCCAAGCGGCTCAAGCGCAATTTCGGTCTGCTGGCCGCCCTCGGCGCCATCCTGGTCCTGGCGGGCATCGTCGGCCTGGTCTACACCGGGCTCGCCACCCTCACCTCGATGCTGCTCTTCGGCTGGCTGCTGCTGATCGGCGGGGTGGTGGGGCTGATCCACGCCATCGAGTCGCGCGGCAGCGACTACTTCTGGCTGGCCGTGGTGGTCGCGGCGCTGAACATCGCGGCCGGGGTGGTCGTCATCCGCCATCCCGAGGGATCGGCGGAGACCCTGACCCTCTTCGCCGCGCTGCTCTTCCTGACCGGTGGGCTCTTCCGGCTGATGGGAGCGCTGGTGGTACGGGGGCCGCAGTTCGGCTGGACGCTCCTCCAGGGAGCGGTGGGCCTGCTGCTGGGCATCCTGGTCCTGGCCAACTGGCCCGAGAGCAGCCGCTATGTCCTGGGGCTCTTCTTCTCGCTGGCGCTGCTCTTCGACGGGCTCGGGCTGATCGCCATCGGGGTGGGCGGCCGTCGTATCGTCCGTATGGTCTCCGACCCCCCGGTCTCCGACCCCCCGGTCTCCGACCCTCCGGCGTAGCGCGGCCCGTCCGTCCGTTCGATTCAACCGTCGGTCGGTCCGCCGGTTCAGCCGCCGGTCCGCCGCCCGGCCGTCCGCGCATCGGGCTGTCCATATCCCGCCCCTGTCCGTCCGGCCGTCCCACGCCCCCCCGCGAGGGCGGGAGTGGTCGAGGGTGTGACGGTTTGGCGCACCAGGTGGTCAGAACGTGTCGATTCTCGCTGACTTGTGTTCAGTGCCCCGGCTCCGGTGACCTCCGGAGCCAACACTGTTTACTCCAGGGTCAGTGCCAGTCGAGCCGAGGGTGGGTACCGGACAATGGAGAGCCTCGGGAGCGTCCCCGCCCGGCCACTGGCGTACGAGGGGGTGTGGCGGTTCACCGCTCCCGCCGATGATGTCTCCGTACCGCGTGCCCGGCACGCCGTCCGCGATCTGCTGCGACGGCAGGGCGTACCGCTCGCCCCGCAGGCCCTGGACGGGCTGCTGCTGATCGTCTCCGAACTGGTCACCAACGCGGTGCGGCACGCGGCCGTACTCTCCCCCCGGATCGGGGTCGAGGTCGCCGTGCGCGGCGGCCGGGTCAGGGTCTCCGTCGAGGACAACCACCCCTACCGCCCGTCGGTCCTGGAGTGCGACCGGGCCGGGACCGGTGGGCGGGGCCTGCTGCTGGTACGGGAGATCACACGGGAGGCGGGCGGTGCCTTCGACGCCGAGCACACCGCGCACGGCGGCAAGGTCGTCTGGGCCGAGCTGCCGTTCTGACCGGCCCGGCCCTCGGGGTGGCCCCGCCCGTGGG
>NZ_JBHVHF010000345.1:0-7579 GCF_042800315.1 Streptomyces sp. NPDC057638 | reverse complement strand
CCTCAGGGGCGCGGGCCATTCGCGTACCGTTCCGGCCGCCGTCGGCGGCCGGGATCACAGCGCGGGCGATCCCTGCGGCTGCGGTGTCATGCCGAGCGTGGTCGTGTACTGCGACAGCACCAGCTTGCCGATCGCCGGGTACGCCCCCAGCACCTCCGACGTGGCGCAGCCCGCTTCCTTGGCGGCGGCGTCGAGCAGCCCCTCCGGCAGTTCGGGCCCGATGACACAGGGCGCCAGCGCGAGCTGGGACGAGCCGGACTCCCGCAGTCGCTCGGCGACCGTGGCGACCGAACCCTCCGCGTTCGGCGCCGCGTCCAGGGCCGCCGCCATCACCGGTACCGCGAGCCGCGCGGCCAGCAGCATGCCGGTGATCCCGGCGGCCTGCACCGCCTCCTCGCCGCCGACCGTGGTCAGGACGATGCCGTCGGCGGCGGTGGCGACGGTGAAGAGCCGGGCCCGGTCGGCGCGGGCGAGCCCCGCCTCCGAGAGGCGGACGTGCAGGGCCTCGGCGAGCAGCGGATGCGGACCGAGGACCCCCGCCAGCCCGGGCTCACCGGGGCTCTGGGCCACGGACTCGCGGATCCGCTCCATGACGGCGCCGTCGGGTCCGGCGAGCAGCGGCACCACCACGGCGGCGGGCCCTCGCGGCGGTTCGACCTCACGGCCCGCGGCGGTGGCGATCTCGTACCGCTCGGTGCGCCGGGCGGAGATGAGGGTGAGTACGGCCTCAAGCGAGGGGAACTCGGCGTCGTCGCCCTCCAGGTACCCGATGCCGACATCGAGCCCCGGCAGCTCGGAACGGGCGATGCTTATGACCTCTTCGGCCAGTCCCCGAGTGGTGGGCGCGATGGCCCCGGGCACGGCGAGGACGAGGGCGGGCGCGCCCTCGGGAGCGACCACGGGTTCCGGGCGGCGGTGCCGCCCGGACTGGCGGGGTCGCGGCATTCGTACGGGCAGGCCGGATGCGGGCCCAGTGGGGGAGCTCATGGCGCCGCATGCTACTGGCTTTGGCGGCCTCCCTGTTCGGGGAGGGGGCGGTCAGGCGTTATCTGTCCGTGTTTGTCCGACGGATATCGTCTGTCTGGGTACTGTTCCGTCTTATCTGCCCCGCTCTGCTGGGAGTTCACTAGCGGGCGCAAGGGGGAGCGGATGCTTCCTCTTCTCTCCCCGCAAGCAGCCCGGTTTTTGCTGGAATCCCCGGCTCCGCCCTCGGTCGGGTCCCGGGGAACATCACTCCGCGTCGACAGGGCCGACCGGGCCGACAGGGGAGCCGGGTTCCCCCGGGAGATGGAGCAGGAACGGGTCCCGGGGCAGCCGCAGCGTGCCCGTCGCCAGCGCTTCCGCCACGACGACGGCCCCGGCCAGCGGATCCCCGGCCGCCGCGACCCGTCGCGCCGACGGCAACCGCCGTGTCAGTTCCGCCTCCAGCGGTACGAGCAGGGGCTCGCCCAGCTTCACCAGCCCGCCCGTCAGCGCGACCGCCACACCGTCAGCGGTCCCGGCCGACCCACCCCCGCCCGGCGCCGCGGCCGCGCCGCGCTCCGGTTCGTCCCTGGGACAGACCGCCTCGGCGGCCTCCGCGATATGACCGGCAGCCCGGCCCAGGATCGCCGTCGACACGGCGTCACCGGCCCCGGCGCAGCGCGCCACTGACGGGGCGAAAGCGGCCAGCACGGCGGGCCGGTCCTGGCGCGGATAGAGCGCTCCCGGCACCTCACGCGCCGATCCGAACCGCTCCTCGACGGCCGCGAGCAGCGCGGGCGAACCGCCCGCCCGGCCGTCATGGGCCCGCAGCGCCGCCTCCAGACCGGCCCGTCCGATCCACGCGCCACCACCGCAGTCACCCAGCAGATGCCCCCAGCCATCGGCACGCCGCCAGCGGGTCAGCTCGGTCCCCATCGCGATCAGACCCGTGCCCGCCGCCACGACGACCCCGGGGCGCTGGCCGAGCGCGCCCGCGTACGCGGTCACGGAGTCGGAGGCGAGCGCCAGTCGGCGGACGCCGAGGGAGCGCTCCAGAGCGCCCGGCAGCTCGGCCCGCAGCCGGGCGCCGAGCGTCGCCATCCCGGCCGCTCCCACGGCCAGCGCCGCCGGTTCACCGCCTCCGGCGCGCTCCAGCAGGCCGCGGGCCATCGGCAGCAGCAGTTCCAGCAGATGGTCCGCGTCGATACCGCCGTCACCGGTACGGACGGGGGTACGGGACTGAAGGGTGCCCAGCTCCGTACCGGTGGCGGGCTCCCCGGCGCCGACCGCCACCCGGGCGAGCCGGACCCGCAGGCCCGAGCCGCCCGAGTCCACACCGAGGACCAGGGCAGCGGTCACGGCAGTTTCCATTCGACGGGCTGGGCTCCCTGACGCGCCAGCAGGTCATTGGCGCGGCTGAACGGCCGCGAACCGAAGAAGCCGCGATCGGCCGACATGGGGGAGGGGTGCGCCGACTCGACCGCCGGGAGCTGCCCCAGCAGCGGGCGCAGATTGCGTGCGTCGCGGCCCCACAGGATCGACACCAGCGGTGTGCCCCGGGCCACCAGCGCCCGGATGGCCTGCTCGGTGACCTCCTCCCAGCCCTTGCCCCGGTGGGCGGCGGGCTTGCGGGGGGCGGTGGTGAGCGCCCGGTTGAGCAGGAGTACGCCCTGCTGGGTCCAGGGGGTCAGATCACCGCTGGAGGGGCGGGGGTGGCCCAGATCGGCGTGCATCTCGCGGAAGATGTTCTCCAGGCTGCCGGGCAGGGGCCGCACCTCGGGCGCCACGGAGAAGCTGAGCCCCACCGCGTGTCCCGGTGTCGGATACGGGTCCTGGCCGACGATCAGCACCCGCACCTCGTCGAACGGCTGCTGGAAGGCGCGCAGTACGTGCGCCCCGGCCGGGAGATAGGTCCGTCCCGCCGCGATCTCCGCCCGCAGGAAGTCCCCCATCGCGGCGATTCGCCCGGCCACCGGCTCCAGGGCGTGCGCCCATCCCGGCTCGACAATGTCCTTCAAAGGTCGCGCAGTCACGCCGTCACTCTAGTGGGGCAACGCGCACGCCCGGCCCCGCTTCCGGACCAGCCGGAGGGCCGCTCCGACGGCCCTGGCCGATCTCCGCCGGGCGCGGGGGCGGGCCGTGGCGCGGCCCGGCGGGGTCCTCCGCCGGAAACGGGCCGGGACCGGGCGCGGGGCCGGGTGCCCCAGCGTTGTCATGGGTCGCCGAGACCCCCCGGATGCCTGGCGGTACGGAGGCGCCCACCCCGCGCCTCGTGGCCCGGGTAGGGGTGCCCGGGAGGAGTGCCCCCGTCCCAGGCCCCCGCCGCCTGCCCCGGCCCGATCCCTCAGCGGCTCCCTAACCGTGCGCGGCGGCCAGCAGGCCCGCCCAGTCGGGGATCTTGACCGAGCGGCGGCCCAGGGCCAGTCCCAGCGCCGACTCCGCCGCCATGATCGACTCCCAGCCGGACCACAGCACCGGCCGGTGGCCCGAGGAGCGCAGCTCGGCGAGGGGGTCGTCCGCCACCGTACGGGCGGCCAGGGCGTCCGCGTCCGCCAGCAGGGAGGCCACCGTCTCCTTGGCGCAGGGACGGTTGGTGCCGATCACCCCGGTGGGTCCGCGCTTGATCCACCCCGCGACGTACTCGCCGGGGGACGGCTCGCCGTCGCGCAGCACCCGTCCGGCGGTGTGGGGCACGGTTCCCGGCCGGGCGTCGAAGGGGAGGCCGTCCAGCGGGACCCCTCGGTAGCCCACGGCCCGCAGGACGAGCTGGGCCTCGATGTCCTCGTACTCCCCGGTGCCCCGCACCCCGCCGGTACCGTCCGGGGCGGTCCGCTCGAAGCGGACGGCGCCGACGCGTCCGCCGTCCGCGAGCAGCTCCACCGGGCGCAGGAAGAAGCGGGCGTGGATCCGGCGGTCCCGGCCGTGGTCGGCGGTGCCGTCGGCCCAGCCCCGGACCACGTCCAGATTGCGCCGTGCGGGGCCGGGCAGGGCCGCCGCCACCTCACGGGAGGCGTAGGCGGGATCGAGGGCGAGGTCGGCGGGGGAGACCAGGACGTCAGCCGAGGGCAGGGCGCCCAGTTCCCGCAGTTCCTTGGTGGTGAACTTGGCCTGGGAGGGGCCCCGGCGGCCGATCATGTGGACATCGCGGACCCGGCTCAGCGCCAGCGCGCCGAGCGCGTCCTCGGGGACGTCGGTGGGGCGCAGCTCGTCCGCGCCCCGGGCCAGGATCCTGGCGACGTCCACGGCGACGTTGCCGACGCCGATCACCACGGCCGAGCGTGCGGAGAGGGCGAAAGCGTCGCCGGAGGCGTCCGGGTGGGCGCTGTACCAGGCGACGAAGTCGGTGGCCGAGTGGCTCCCCGGCAGATCCTCACCGGGGATGCCCAGTCTGCGGTCCCGTGCGGCGCCCACGCAGTACACCACCGCGTGGTAGAGCCGCAGCAGCGTGTCGGGGGCCAGCCCATGGCGGCCGACCTCGACATTGCCGACGAAGGAGATCCGTTCGTGCTCCAGCACGGCGCGGAGGGTGTTCTGGAGGGACTTGATCTTCTCGTGGTCGGGGGCGACCCCGTAGCGCACGAGTCCGTAGGGGCAGGGGAGCCGGTCCAGCACATGGACCTGGACGCCCGGGACCAGATCCTGTGCGACGAGCTCCTGGGCGGCGTAGACACCACTGGGGCCCGATCCGACGACGGCGACGCGAAGCACGGCTGCACTCCTTCCACCGGAGGTAGTCCAGCATGGCACCGGCGCGCGGGGCTGGGGAGACGGCGCGGGCAGATGGAGGGGCGCGTGGCCGATGTGGCCGCATCCTCAGGGCTTCCCGCGCCCCCTCCGCTTCCCGCCCCCTCGTGGCTTCCGCGCCCTCTCCGCTTCCCGCGCCCGTCGCGATCCCGTCCCGCGCGGGCCCAGCGAGATCCGGACGACAGGCCCCGGCCCCGGGGCGTCACAGGGCGCGCATACGGGCGACCTCCGCCGACTGCTGGGCGATCACCTCGCTCGCCATCTCCTCGACTCGGACGTTGTTTCCCTTGGTCAGCGCCTCGGTGGCCATCGTGACCGCGCCCTCGTGGTGGGTGATCATCAGCTTCAGGAAGAGCGCGTCGAAGGCGGCTCCCTTGGCGGCGCGCAACTGGGCCAGCTGGGCCGGGGTCGCCATACCGGGCATGGCGCCGTGGGCGTGATCACCGTGGTGGTCACCGCCCTTGGGCCGGTGCTTGGCGTTGATTTCCAGCCAGCCCTCCATGCCGCCGATCTCGGGCCCCTGGGCCGCGGAGACGCGCTCAGCCAGCCGTTTGACCGAGATGGCACCCGCCCGCGACGGGACGAGCGCGGTCATGGTCAGCGCCTGTTTGTGGTGCTCGATCATCATCTGGGTGTAGGCGAAGTCCGCCGCGTTGGGGGTGTCGTCGGGCAGCGCCTCGGCGACCTCGTCGGCGGGTATGCGGCTGGCTTTCTCGCCGGGCAGGCCCGGTGCCACCACGGTCGCGCCCTTCTCCTCGGCGGCCTTGCCCTGGGCGGACGAGGGCTCCGACTCACAGGCGGCCAGGGCGAGTACGGCGGCGGCGACCGCCCCGGCGATGACCGAAACCCGCCCCCTTCTCGCCGCCCGGGCCCGGTCGGCCCCTCTGCTCCGGCTGCGGTTCCCCACGGAGACCTCCTGCGCCCTATGGGCGGTTCGCTGCTCTTTGTCGCCCGCATGGCGACCTCTCAACGACTGTCCTAGCACGTTTATTTACGGAGATGATCAAAAACTTTCATTACGGCTCTGTTTCCATCTTTTGATCTGTCCATGCAAAGGACGATACTGCCGGGGTCCGTGAACCGTTCAACCAGGAACGGGCATTCAAGGGAGGCCGGAGTGACCCTGTTGCACACCCCGCGTAAGCGGCGCAGACACCTGGGCGTGGCAGTCGCCGCGGCCGGGATGTTCGCCGCTCTGTTCACGGCCGCCCCCGCGGCGGCCACCCCCGACCCCGGGGAGAAGGTCACCTCGAAGCCGGTCACCTCGGGCCAGGAGGCCCAGGCGCGGTCCGCCATCGCGAGCGGCCGGATACCCGGCGTCGACGAGATCGTCAAAAGCCCCAACATCGAACATCTCGTGAACGTCCCCAAGGGGGCGTTGAAGAGCCTCAACACGGATATCTCGTTCCAGGGCACGTACGCCTACGCCGGCAACTTCGACGGCTTCACCATCTACGACATCAGCAACCCGAGGGCGCCGAAGACGGTCTCCGAGGTCCTGTGCTCGGGCGGCCAGAACGACATCTCGGTCTCGGGCGATCTGCTGATCCTCTCCACCGACTCCTCGCGTACCGACAGCTCCTGCCAGAGCCAGTCGCAGTCCGCCACGATCAAGGAATCGTGGGAGGGCATCAAGATCTTCGACATCAGCGACAAGCGGAACCCGAAGTACGTTGCCGCTGTCGAGACCGCCTGTGGTTCGCACACCAACACCATCGTGCCGGACCGCGACAACGTCTATGTCTATGTCTCCTCCTACGGGCCCCAGGCGGTCTTCCCGGACTGCCAGCCGCCGCACGACGGCATCTCCATCGTCAAGGTGCCCCGCAAGGCCCCGGAGCAGGCGAAGGTGATCGACTTCCCGATCCTCTTCCCGGACGGTGGCTACCCGGGCGACCCGGCCAACCCGGTCGCCTCCAAGACCTCGGGCTGCCACGACATCACGGTGCTCCCCTCCGAGGACCTGGCCGCCGGTGCCTGCATGGGTGACGGCATCCTCTTCTCCATCAAGGACCCCGAGCGTCCGAAGGTCATCGACCGGGTCCAGGACTCGGTGAACTTCGCTTTCTGGCACTCCGCCACCTTCAACCAGAAGGCCAACAAGATCGTCTTCACCGATGAGCTCGGCGGCGGCGGCTCGGCCACCTGCAACGAGAAGGTCGGCCCCAACCGCGGTGCCAACGGCATCTACGACATCGTGGGCAAGGGTGACAAGCGCAAGCTCGTCTTCCGCAGCTACTTCAAGATCGACCGCCACCAGGCCGACGTCGAGGTCTGCGTCGCCCACAACGGCTCGCTGATCCCGGTCAAGGGCCGTGACCTGATGGTCCAGGCCTGGTACCAGGGTGGTCTCTCCGTCTGGGACTTCACCAACTCCGCCAAGCCGAAGGAGATCGGCTTCTTCGAGCGCGGCCCGGTCAGCACCAGCCGGGTGACCACGGCGGGCCCGTGGTCGTCGTACTACTACAACGGCTTCGTCTACTCCAACGACATCGCCAAGGGTCTGGACGTGCTGAAGATCAACGACCGGCGCACCGACCCGGCGAAGCGGGTGAAGCTGGACGAGCTCAACGCGCAGACCCAGCCGGACTACTTCGACCGGGACGACGATGACGACGATGACGAGGGCGACGACGACTGACCGTCACCTCTGATCCCGGCGTCCGGTTCCGGCGGCTGAGTCTCAGCGCCTGAACCTCCGTACCCATGGCACACGTCCGGCCCGCGGTCTGGGACATGAGCTCCGGGCTAGGTCGTTACCGGCGTCCCGGTGTCCGCGCCGAGGACGCTGGGCCGGGCTCGGACACGAGTGGCGGTGTTCCCGTCGCCCGTGCCGGGCCCGGCCATGTTCCGGCCGCAGGCCCCCATGGCC
>NZ_JBHVHF010000344.1:0-7583 GCF_042800315.1 Streptomyces sp. NPDC057638 | reverse complement strand
GGTCCCGGGCCTGTACCACCACCCGGTGGCGGGCGATCCGGTGCGGGCGGCCGAGGTCGACCGCAGGATCAAGGAGTGGGCGATCGAGGAGATCGAGCTGTATCCGCCCGAGTGGGAGGACCAGTTCGAGGGGTTCGCCGTGGGCCGCTATATGGCGGCCTGCCACCCCGACGCGCCCAGTGTCGACCATCTGATGGCCGCGGCCCGGCTGATGGTCGCGGAGAACGCGGTGGACGACGTCTACTGCGAGGACCACGGCGGCTCGCCCATCGGGCTCGGCGGGCGGCTGCTGCTGGCCCACACGGCGCTCGATCCGCTGCACACCACCGAGGAGTACCGGCCCGCGTGGGAACGGTCGCTGGGCGCGGACGCCCCCCGGCGGGCGTACCACTCCGCCATGGAGTACTTCCTCCAACTGGCGCTGCCTTCCCAGGCGGACCGGTTCCGGCATGACATGGCCCGGCTGCACCTGGGCTATCTGGCCGAGGCCGCGTGGGACCAGACGGACTATGTGCCCGAGGTATGGGAGTACCTGGCCATGCGCCAGTTCAACAACTTCCGCCCCTGCCCGACCATCACCGACACCGTCGGCGGCTATGAACTCCCCGCCGACCTCCACGCCCAGCCGGCGACGCAGCGGGTCATCGCCCTCGCCAGCAACGCCACCACCCTCGTCAACGACCTGTACTCGTACACCAAGGAACTCTCCAGCCCCGGACAACACCTGAACCTGACCGTGGTGATCGCCGAGCGCGAGGATCTCACCCACCGCGAGGCGTATCTGAAGGCCGTCGAGGTCCACAACGAGCTGATGCACGCCTTCGAGGCCGAGGCCGCCGCCCTGGCCGCGGCCTGCCCGCTCCCGCCCATGACGCGCTTTCTGCGTGGTCTGGCCGCGTGGGTCGACGGCAACCACCACTGGCACCAGAGCAACACCTACCGCTACAGCCTGCCCGATTTTTGGTAAGGAAGGACTCCATCCGTGTCTGTGCCCGATGTCACCACCGTTCGCGACACCATCACCAGCGCCACAGCGGCCACGCCCTACCAAGGCGACATCGCGCGCTACTGGAACCATGAGGCCCGGCCCGTCAATCTGCGTCTCGGTGACGTCGACGGCCTCTACCACCACCACTACGGCATCGGCGATGTCGACCGTGCCGCCCTCGGGGACCCCACCGCCGCCGGTTACGAGAACAGACTCATCGCCGAGCTGCACCGGCTTGAGTCCGCGCAGACCTCCCTGCTCCTGGACAACCTCGGTCCCATCCGGCGCGAGGACACCCTCGTCGACGCGGGATGCGGCCGCGGGGGCACCATGGTCATGGCCCACCAGCGCTTCGGCTGTGGGGTGGAGGGTGTCACCCTGTCGGTGAAGCAGGCCGACTTCGCCAACCACCGCGCCCGCGAACTCGGTATCGACACCTCGGTGCGGGCCCGGGTCTGCAATATGCTCAACACCCCCTTCGCCAGTGGTCAGGCCGCCGCCTCGTGGAACAACGAGTCGAGCATGTACGTCGATCTGCACGACCTCTTCGCCGAGCACTCCCGCATCCTGGCCCCCGGTGGCAGGTACGTCACCATCACCGGCTGCTGGAACCCGGTCTACGGACAGCCCTCGAAGTGGGTGTCGCAGATCAACGCGCACTTCGAGTGCAACATCCACTCCCGTCGTGAGTATCTGCGGGCCATGGCCGACAACCGGCTGGTGCCCCAGACCGTCATCGACCTGACGCCTCAGACCCTGCCGTACTGGGAGCTGCGCGCCACCTCCGGCCTGGTCACCGGGATCGAGGACGCGTTCATCAACTCCTACAAGGACGGGTCCTTCCAGTATCTGCTGATCGCGGCGGACCGCGTCTGACGGGTCGTCCGTTACCGGCCTCAGTGAGTTCGGCCCACTCCCGCGCACCGCGGGGGTGGGCCGTTCCGTCATGTCGGCGCTCTCCCGTCCGGGAGCCTGGGCGCCGGTGTGGAGTTCGGCGGGCGGGTGGATGGGTGGGAGCGGCGCCGGGCTGGTGATGAGACGTCAGCACGCCATAACTGGGGCGGGTGTTACTGCTGATGACAGTGAGGGCGACACGGACGAAATGTCGTCATAATCTGGACGGTTCTGGAGACACGCCGCTGTACGTATGACAATGTGACAAGATGTAGTGTGCGTGATACCGTGCGCTTGATGAAACGATCGTCCGCTGATATTTCTTAGTCGCGCTTCGGGGGGAACCGGCGAATAGTGCCGGTCGGCGTGCAGGCTCCTCCGTACTTCCGTGAAACAAGGTGGCGAGCTTGTACGACGACCAGTTTGCCGATGTGTACGACCGCGTGTATTGCGCTCTTTATGACTATGCCGAGCATGCCGAACTGATCGGCGATCTGGCCCGGCAGCGAATAGATGATCCCCGCACTCTGCTCGATGTGGGATGTGGTACCGGAGAACACCTTCGACATCTCGGTAAGCAATTCTCCGTGACCGGTATCGATCTCTCCGAATCCATGGTCCGGGTCGCCCGGCAGAAGCTCCCCGAAATTCCCGTCCATCAGGGCGACATGCGGAATTTCGACCTGACGCAATCCTTCGACGTCGTCTGTTCGATGTACAGCTCGATCGGCTATCTCGGCGGACCGGAGGAGCTGCGTGCGGCGGTCGCGCGCATGGCGGCGCATGTGGCGCCCGGCGGTGTGCTCATCGTCGAGCCCTGGATCCCGCGCGAGCGATGGAACGGTGGCGTTCTGGCCCATGCCACCGTCGAGCACGAGGGTGTGACCATCTCGCGGATGGGCCGCTGGCGTACCGAGGGCACTCGTTCCCTGGTGGATATGCACTATCTGGTCTCGGAGCCGGACGGGGTGCGCCACTTCGTGGACCACCAGGATCTCGCCCTGTACTCCCTGGCGGAGTATGAGGACGCCTTCGACCAGGCCGGATTCGAGGCGTCGCTGCTGCCGGCGGGCCGTGCCGACCGAGGCGTCTTCGTCGCCATCGCGCGGCCGGAGGCGGCCGGTTAGTTCGCCGGGCTCGGTCATGTGACGGGTCGGCGGGTCGGCGGGTTGGCGGGTCGGCGGTGTGACGGGTCGGCGGTGTGACGGGTCGGCGTTCCGCACCCGTCGCCGTGCCCGGCCGGTTCCGCGCCCTGACGGGGTGAGGGGTGCGCGTGTGTCGGGCCGGGGATGCCCGCCCGCGCCACCCCGGCCGTCGCCGGGCCGCGCTGCTCACGGCGGCGCGGGGCTTGGCGTGCACATGATCAACGGCCTGTAAATGCGCCGTTAGTTTCATTGCGAAACCTTGACGAAGCGCTCGCGCTTGATGGAGCATCACAGCATGGCGTTGGCACGTGTCAACGATGGGTTATCGACAGTAGCCCTCCGCCTCAATACGCGGCTAGCGCCAGGAATTTAGAGTAACCGGGTAGTTTGAACCGCCGAGGTGAGTAAGTGATGTGCTGGGGCGCCTCAAGGTCAAACGGGGGAAACACGGGGGAAGAATGCTTTTCGAACGTGCACGTGTACTTTCCGAACTGAAAGAGCTGATAGCTGAAGTCCAACATGGCCGGGGTAGTGTCGCCGTGATCACGGGCCCCGTTGCCGTAGGGAAATCGGAATTGGCACATGCTGTGGCCGAGACCGCCCGAGAGCGTGAACTCACGGTTATCCGCGCGTATATGCATATGCCTGGCAGTGAGGGTGTCCGCACCCTGGCGGAACAGGTCACGGACGGCCTGTCCGGGGAATTCCCGGGCGCTGACGCGGTATTCCGCAGGGACCGGACGGGTGTTGTGGGGGAGACGCGCCCGGAGCCCGGTCAACGGGCCGGGCGGGACGGCGCGCCACGGGTCGAGGAGATCGTCGGACACGCGGCGCGCGAGCCGCTCCTCATCGTCGTCGACGATCTGCACCAGGCCGGCAGTGACGCGCTCGACGAGATCCTCCGGCTGGTGCGGATCTGTCGCACCGCCCGGGTCATGCTCGTCCTCGTGGCCTCCGACTGCTCCTACGCCCGGATGCCGCTCTTCCACGCCGAACTGCTGCGGGCCCCGCACTGTCGGCGTATCCGGCTGAGACCCCTGTCCCGTACCGGGGTCGCCGAGGTGGTGGCCGACAGTCTGGGCCCGGAGCTGGCCCAGCGTGCCGCCGCCGACTACTACCGCTACAGCGGGGGCAACCCGCTGGCGCTGCGCGCCCTGGTCGAGGAGTGGTCCTCGACCCGTCTCCTGGACGACGGCGGTTCCGAGTCCGCCGGGAGTGGTGTGCCCACCCCGGGCCGGGTCTCCGCGCTCGCGGTCTTCACCTCGCTGCACCGCAGCGGCCCCCAGGCCCTCGCCGTGGCCCGGGGTATCGCCCTGCTGGGTCCGGCCGCCGGGCTCGACCTGCTCTGCCAACTGCTCCAGAGCGAGCCGGAGGACATCACCCGGTGCCGCAGGGAGCTGGAGGCGGCCGGGGTGCTGCACGGGTTCCGGTTCCGTCATCCGGGGGTCGCCGAGGTCGTCCTCGCCGATCCGGAGTTCCACCATGTCCGCTCGCTGCGCCACCACACCGCCGCCCTGCTGGAGACGGACGGGCACAGCGCGGCACAGGTGGCCCGCCATCTGATCGCGGCGGACTCGGCGGCCGAGCCCTGGACCATCGGGGTGCTGCGCGAGGCCGCCCGGGAGGCGACGGGGCACGGTGACTGGGACTTCGCCTTCACCTGTCTTCAGCTGGCGCTGCGCGGCGCGCAGCGCGACGAGGAGCGCGGCCTGGTCATCGGCGAGTTCCTGCGGGTGGGCTGGCGGCTGCGACTTGCACGTGTCACCAAGCACTTCCAGGAGTGCTTCGAACTCCAGCAGAAGGGCTTCGTCCCCGATCAGGAGACCCTCTCCCTGCTGCGGATCTTCCTCTGGCACGGGCAGGCCGAGCCCGCGGTGACCATGCTGCTCGACGTGGCGGGACGCGGCGCCGACGGGCCGCTGCGCACCGAGATCCAGACCTTCCTCGACTGGGCCCGGCTCAGTCACCCCGGCTTCCTCGACCGGCTCCGCCGCGCCGACGAACGCACGCTGGAGGGCCTTCTGGAGACCGGGGCCATGCCCCTGCGACCGCTCACCGCCCTGTCCCGGGCGCTGTGCGAGAGCGGCCACACGGGCGTATCGGCCCTCATCGAGGAGGCACTGGCGGACCGTCAGCTCCTCGGTGACTCCGCGGGATCGGTCCTCCAGGCGCTGCTCTACGCGGGTGAACTCGCGCCCGCGGAACGCTGGGCCACCCGTTCCCTCCAGGACGCCGAGAGCGCGGCCTGTCCGCTCTCCCAGGGGATCCACCAGGCCGTCCGCGCCGAGATCGCCCGCCGCCGCGGCGATCTGCCGGGCGCGCAACTGCTCGCCGAGCGGGCGCTGACCCATATGGCGCCCCGGGCCTGGGGCGTCGCGCTCGGGCTGCCGCTGAGCGTGCTCGTCGCCGTGCACACCGCCCGGGGCAACGCCGACCGGGCCGAGGAGTACCTGTCCTGGAGCGTCCACCCGGAGATGTTCCAGACCTTCTACGGTCTGCACTACCTCCACGCCCGGGGCCGTCACCGGCTCGCCCTCGGCCAGCACAGCGCCGCGCTGCGGGACTTCCGCACCTGCGAGGAGCGGGTCCATGGCTGGGGCCTGGCCCAGCCGGTGCTCGCGCCCTGGCGGCTGGGTCAGGCCGAGGCCGCGCTCGCCCTGGGCGACCGGGGTGAGGCCCGGCGGATGACCGAGCGCGAACTGAACCGGGCCCGTGGTCGCCATCCGCATCTGCGCGGCGCCTATCTGCGCGTGTACGCCCGGACGGTGGACCGCAGCAGACGCCGGGACGTGCTGATCGACGCCGCCGAGATGGTCTCGGGCGGGCGCGACCGGTACCAGCACTTCCTGGTCCTGAGCGACCTCAGCCGCGCCCACCAGGAGGCCGACGACCTCTCCAGCGCGCGGGCCACCGGCCAGCAGGCCTGGCATGGCGCGGTGCGCTGCGGTGCCGAGCGCCTGGCCCGCACCCTGCTGCCGGAGAGCGCCATCACCACCCCCGAGGAGACACCCGTCATCCCCGAGCAGCGGCTGAACACCGCCATGCTCAGCGAGGCGGAACTGAGGGTGGCGGAGCTGGCCGCGGCCGGGGAGACCAACCGGGAGATCTCCGGGAAGCTCTTCATCACCATCAGCACGGTCGAGCAGCACCTCACCCGCGTCTACCGCAAGCTCCGTGTCTCCGGCCGCGCCGATCTGCGGTCCTATCTGGCCGGGGGAGCGCGCCCCACCGGCGGTGTGCCCGGACCGCGCGTCCGTGATGTGCGCGACGGGGTACGGGACGCCGTACGGGACGGAGCGCGCGAGAGTGCGCGCGACGGCGTGCGGGAGGGCGTGCCCGCCGGGGTAGGGGGCCGCCGGGCCGGCTAGGGGTTGGCCGCCGTCCGGTCGGTGCGTAGCGTCCCAGGCGCACTCGGGAGTGTCGTCACAGGAGCGTCGTCCGCCCGGCGGACAGGCGGGACTCCGACGACATGACCTGGGGGACGGACCGGCACCGATCGGACGGCGTTCCGGCTCCGCCAGGCCACCCCACCCACAACAGAGGTGATCGTTGATGGCAACCGCCGCCCGCCCCGCCGCCCCCAGCGCCAAGGGGCTGATGCCCTTCGGGGAGTGGCACACCTGGTACCGGGTGACCGGCGACCTCACCAGTGGCCGCCCGCCCCTGGTGGTGGTCCACGGCGGACCCGGCTCCACCCATGACTACCTGCTGCGGATCGCGGAACTGGCCGAGGACGGCTGGCCCGTCGTCCACTACGACCAGCTCGGCAACGGCGGCTCCACCCATCTGCCGCACAAGGGCGCGGACTTCTGGACCGTGGAGCTGTTCCGCGACGAGCTCGCCAATCTGCTCCAGGGGCTGGGGATCGCCGACAACCACGTGCTCCTCGGGCACTCCTGGGGCGGGCTGCTGACGGCCCGGTACGCCGCCGAGCGCCCCGCCGGGCTCCGGGGCCTGGTGATCGCCAACTCGCCCGCCTCCTATCCGCTGTGGCTGGCGGAGATGAAGGTGTTGCGGGCCCAGCTCCCGCCGGGCGTCGACGCCACCCTGCTGCGCCACGAGGAGGCCGGTACCACCGACAGCGCGGAGTACCAGGAGGCCGTCAGGGTCTTCTACGCCCGCCATGTGTGCCGGCTCGACCCGTGGCCGCGCGAGTTCATGGCCTCGTTCTTCGAGATCGCCAACGATCCGACCGTGTACTACACGATGAACGGCCCCAACGAGTTCCATGTCATCGGCACGCTGAAGGACTGGTCGGTCATCGAATACTGCCCGGATATCGCGGCGCCCGCGCTCGTGATATCCGGCCGCCATGACGAGGCCACGCCGGTGACCGTCCAGCCCTACGTGGACCACATTCCGGATGTCCGCTGGGAATTGTTCGAGGAATCCAGCCACCAGCCGCACATGGAAGAGCCGGAGCGATTCCGTACCGTACTGAGGGAATTCCTGGCCGGGCTGGAGAAGTAGCGGCGGGCCGACGGGCGGCCGCCCGGGGGGACCGGCCGCCGGGCGCGCCCTGGCGCGCGCCGACGGCGGGCTGCCCTGTCACACCG
>NZ_JBHVHF010000343.1:0-7594 GCF_042800315.1 Streptomyces sp. NPDC057638 | reverse complement strand
CGGCACCGGCACCCGCTGTCCGGCGTCGCCCGCGCGGGCCGTGGCCGGTGGCCCGTTCCCGTACCCGTATGGCCACACCCGTTCCCGTACGTACGCTCCCGTCCCCACCACCAGGCCCGTCCGGGCTCCCGAGACGACCGACGGAGGACCCTCCCATGACCGACGCCCTACGCGCCGCGCTCGCCGATGTCGTGGCGATCCCGGTGACGCCGTTCGCGGCGGACGGCACCGTCGACGAGAAGGCCCACCGGGCCGTGCTGCGCCGGCTGGTCGACGCCGGGGTCGTCACGCTGACACCCAACGGCAACACCGGGGAGTTCTACGCGCTCACCCCCGCCGAACGCGACCGGGCCGTCGAGGTGGCGGTCGAGGAGGCGGGGGAGCGGGCCACCGTCGTGGCCGGGGTGGGGCACGAGGTGCCCACCGCCGTGGCCGCCGCCCGGCGGGCCGCCGTCGCGGGGGCGCGGCTGGTGATGGTGCACCAGCCCGTGCACCCGTATGCCTCCGAGGGCGGCTGGGTCGACTACCACCGCGCCGTCGCCGACGCCGTACCGGGGCTGGGGATCGTCCCGTACGTCCGTGACCCGCTGCTCGGCGGATCCGCCCTCGCCGCGCTGGGCCGCCACTGCCCCAACGTGGTGGGGGTCAAGTACGCCGTGCCCGACGCGGCCGTCTTCGCCGCCTTCGCCCGGGACGCCGGGCTGGAACGCTTCGTCTGGGTCGCCGGGCTCGCCGAGCTGTACGCGCCCTCCTACTGGGCCTGCGGCGCCACCGGCTTCACCTCCGGGCTGGTCAACGCGGCCCCCGGGATCTCGCTCGCCCTGCTCGCGGCGCTGCGCGAGGGCCGGTACGGGGACGCCATGACCCTCTGGGAACGCGTCCGGCCCTTCGAACGCCTCCGTGCCGAGCGCCGGTCCGCCGACAATGTCAGCGTCGTCAAGGAGGCCCTCGCCGTCCTCGGTGTCTGCCGCCGCGACGTGCGCCCCCCGAGCCGCCCCCTGCCCGCCGAGCGCCGCGCCCGGGTCGCCGCCGTGGTCCGGGGCTGGGACATATGAACGCGTCAGCCCCGGGCGGGGCCCCGGAGGGGGTGCCCGCGCCCGGCCCGGTCCCGGCTGGGGTGTGCGGGTCCGATCCGGGTCCGGTGCCGGGAGCCCTCCCGGCACGGGCCGGGAGGTCCGCCTCCGATCCGGGCCCGGCACCGGCCGGGGTATGCGCGCCAGACGCCCTCCCCGTACCGGCCGGGGCGCCCGTACCGGCCGGGGCGCCCGTACCGGCCGGGGCGCCCGTACCGGCCGGGGTACGCGCACGGGCGGGGGTGCTCGCCTCCGATCCGGGTCCGGTGCCGGGATCCGCGCCGGGCGCCGTCCCGGCCCTGGCCGGGGTGCGTGTGTCCGACCCGGCCGGGGCACCGGCACCCCCGCCCCGTCCCGCCCCCACCCTCCGCAGCCACCAGTGGTACGGCGCCGACGGTGTGCGCTCGTTCAGCCACCGGGCCCGCACCCGTCAGCTCGGCTATCTCCCCGAGGAGCACCTCGGCCGCCCGGTCATCGCCGTCCTCAACACCTGGTCCGACATCAACCCCTGCCATGTCCACCTCCGCGACCGCGCCCAGGCCGTCAAACGGGGGGTATGGCAGGCGGGCGGTTTCCCGCTGGAGTTCCCGGTCGCCACCCTCTCCGAGACGTTCCAGAAGCCGACGCCGATGCTCTACCGCAATCTGCTGGCGATGGAGACCGAGGAGCTGCTGCGCTCCTACCCGGTCGACGGCGCCGTGCTGATGGGCGGCTGCGACAAGTCCACGCCCGCGCTGCTGATGGGCGCCGCCACCGTCGACCTGCCCGCCGTCTTCGTCCCCGCCGGGCCCATGCTCCCCGGTCACTGGCGGGACCAGATCCTCGGCTCCGGTACCGATATGTGGCGCTACTGGGACGACCACCGCGCCGGACTCATCGGCGACGACGAACTCGCCGAACTGGAGCACGGGCTGGCCCGCTCGCCCGGCACCTGTATGACCATGGGCACCGCCGCCACCCTGACCGCCGCCGCCGAGGCGCTCGGTGTCACCCTGCCCGGGGCCTCCTCCATCCCCGCCGTCGACTCCGGCCACGAGCGGATGGCCGCCGCCTGCGGCCGCCGGATCGTGGCACTGGTACGGGAGGATCTGCGGCCCTCCGCGATCCTCACCCGCCCGGCGTACGAGGACGCCGTGGCCACCGTCCTCGCCCTCGGCGGCTCCACCAACGCCGTGATCCATCTGATCGCCATGGCCGGGCGCTCCGGGGTACCGCTCACCCTCGACGACTTCGACCGGATCGCCCGCCGGGTGCCGGTCCTCGCCGATCTGCGGCCCGGCGGACGCTTCCTGATGGAGGACTTCCACTTCGCCGGGGGGCTGCCCGCCTTCCTCACCCGGATCGCCGACGTGCTCCATCTCGACCGGCCCACCGTGGCCGGGCCGACCCTGCGGGACCAGCTCGCCCGCGCCCGCGTCCACGACGACGAGGTCATCCGGCCGCGCGGGCGGCCCGTCGCGGACGAGGGCGGGGTGGCCGTGCTGCGGGGCAACCTCTGCCCCGACGGCGCGGTCATCAAGCACATCGCGGCCGAGCCCCGGCTGCTGCGGCACACCGGGCCCGCCGTGGTCTTCCCCGACTACCGCACGCTGCGCGCCACCATCGACGATCCCTCGCTCGGGATCACCGCCGACCATGTCCTGGTGCTCCAGAACGCGGGACCGCTCGGTGGCCCCGGGATGCCCGAGTACGGGATGCTGCCGATCCCGGCCCAGCTGCTGGAGCGGGGGGTGCGGGACATGGTGCGCCTCTCCGACGCCCGGATGAGCGGCACCAGCTACGGCGCCTGCGTGCTGCACATCGCGCCCGAGTCCGCCGTCGGCGGCCCGCTGGCGCTCGTCCGTGACGGCGACCCGATCACCCTCGACGTGCCCGCCCGGCGGCTGACCCTGGAGGTCCCCGAGGACGAACTCGCCCGGCGGCGGGCCGCGTGGCGCCCGCCCCCCGAACGGTTCCAGCGGGGGTACGGGGCGCTCTACAGCGAACAGGTCACCCAGGCCGACACGGGCTGTGACTTCGCCTTCCTCGCCCGTCCCGGCCACACCCCCGACCCCTACACCGGCTGAGCCCCCGGGGGTTCGCGGCGGGTTCGCGCGACCCGGCCCGCGTACGGGTCCGGCCGGGCACCAGGAGCGGCGCGGCCGTCGTCCCCGGACCGGGTCCGCCGTGGAGCCCGCGCGCCCGGCCCATCGCCCCGCGACCGGGCCCGGCCCGACCACCCCCGGACCGGGCCCGGGGCTCAGCCCTTCAGCGCCGCCGCCATCATCTTCTGCGCCACCGGAGCCGCCAGCCCGTTGCCGCTGACCTCCGAGCGCGGGCCGCCCGCGTCCTCGATCAGCACCGCCACCGCCACCTCCTGGCCGTTCTCGCCCTTGGCGTAGGAGGTGAACCAGGCGTACGGCGTCTCGCTGTTGTTCTCGCCGTGCTGGGCGGTGCCCGTCTTGCCGCCGACCTCCGCGCCCGCCACCCGCGCGTTCGACGCCGTACCGTCCTCGACGACCGTCACCATCGCGCTGCGCAGCTGCTCCGCGGTCCGCTCCGAGACGACCCGCTTCGACGGCTGGTCCTCGTACGCGTCCAGGGTGGTGCCCGCCGAGTCCACCACGCGCGAGACCATGTGCGGCGCCTCCAGCACACCGTCGTTGGCTATCGCGGCCGAGACCATCGCCATCTGGAGCGGGGTGGCGGTCACCTCGAACTGCCCGATGCCCGTCAGCGCGGTCTCCGGCCGGTTCATCCCGGTCGGGTAGACGCTCTCGTACGCCCGGACCGGTACGTCCAGTTCAGCGTCGTTGAACCCGAAGCCCTCGGCCATCGCGCGGACCTTGTCCTGGCCCAGGTCGACGGCGGCCTGGGCGAAGACGTTGTTGCAGGAGTAGCGCAGAGCGGTGCGCAGCGAGGCGTTCTCACAGGGCGCGTTCGCGATGTCGTTCGGCAGCTCGCGCACGGTGTCCGGCAGGACGTACGGCATCGGGCTGTCGGTCGGCTCGTCCACCGACGCGTAGAGCCCGTCCTCCAGCGCCGCCGCCGCGACCACCAGCTTGAACGTGGACCCGGGCGGCAGCGGCTGCCGCAGCGCCCGGTTCACCATCGGCTTGTCCTCGTCGGCCAGCAGCTTCTTCCAGGTGTCCCCGTCCGCCGTCCCGGCTATCGCGGACGGATCGTACGAAGGGGTGCTGACCATGCCGAGGATCCGGCCGCTCGCGGAGTCGATCGCGACGGCCGCGCCCTTGGTGTCGCCGAGCGCCTCGTAGCCCGCGCGCTGGACGGCGGGGTCGATCGTGGTCAGCACGGAACCCGGTTTCTGCTGCTCGCCGGTGAGCGCGTCCAGCGGGTTCTTCAGCCGGTCGTCCGTGCCGTCGAGCACGGACCGGTGGATCCCCTCCAGCTGGGTCGAGCCGTACGCCTGCGAGCTGTACCCCGTCACCGCCGCGTACAGCGGTCCGTCGGTGTACGTCCGCTTGTACGCGAGGTCGCCGCCCGTGGTCCGCGCCGAGCCGGTGACCGGCGCCCCGGCCACCACGATGTCGCCCATCGGCTGCGCGTACTGCGCGATCACCGGGCGCCGGTTCCTGTCGTTCTCCGCCAGTGCCTTGGCCTCGTACCCCTGGAGCCAGGTGGCCCGCAGCAGCAGCGCGAGCACCAGGAGCAGACTGAAGACGGCGGTGTGTCTGATGGTCCTGTTCATCCCACCGGAGGACGAACGGGCACGGACCCGGCGTTCCCGTACCCGCCGATTCTCAGACTCTCCTCATCTGGGGGGATCTCCGGGTACGGGCGGACCGGGCCGGAGGGCGCGCCTCAAGCACGGGTGACACCCACCGGGGTGGAGGGCGCGCCGCAGCGCCGGGTGACACCCACCGGGCCGCGCCTCAGCGCGGGGTGACGAACCCCGACTCATACGCGGCGATCACCGCCTGGGTACGGTCCCGGGCGCCCGTCTTCGCCAGCACACCCGCCACATGCGTCTTCACCGTCGCCGCCCCGACCTCCATCCGCCGGGCGATCTCCGCGTTCGTCAGGCCCGTCGTCATCAGCCGCAGCACATGGGACTCGCGCTCGGTCAGCTCCGCCACCCAGGGCGGGGGCGTGCGCTCCAGCAGCGCCCCGTACCGCGCCGCCAGGTCGCGCACCGCCGAGGGGAACAGGAGCGAGTCGCTCCGGGCCACCAGCCGCACCGCCCGCACCAGCTCGTCGGCGGCCACCCGCTTCAACAGGAAGCCGGAGGCGCCCGCGCGCAGCGCGTCGTAGACATAGGAGTCGTTCTCGAAGGTCGTCACCACGACGATCCTGGGCGGCGCGGGATGCCCGGCCAGGATCCGCCGGGTCGCCTCGATGCCGTCCACCTCCGGCATCCGTACGTCCATGAGGACGACGTCCGGGCCCAGCTCACCGGCGAGGGCGACGGCCTCGGCGCCGGTCGACGCCTCCCCGACCACCGTGAGGTCCTCCTCGGCGGCGAGGATGACACGCAGGGCGGTGCGGACCATGCGTTCGTCGTCGGCGACGACGATCCGCAGGGCCCGCTCCGGTGCCGTGCTCATCGCGCGCCTCCTTGGGTGCGTGCGTCCTCTGTGGTGGCGCGCGGGACCGGCGCGCCACCGTGCAGCGGCAGCCGGGCGCGCAGCCGCCAGCGGCCGTCATCCGGCCCGGCGTGGGCGGCGCCGCCCAGCAGGGCGGCGCGTTCGCCGACCCCGCGCAGCCCCCGGCCACCGCCGGGACGGGTCACGGGCGGTCGGGCGGGCAACGGGTTCTCCACCGTGATCTCCAGTTCCTCGCCGCGTACGGCGATCCACAGCCCCACCGGGACGGCCCCGGCATGGCGCAGGGCGTTGCCCAGGCCCTCCTGGACGATGCGGTACGCCTCCCGGGAGACGGGCGCGGGCACCGTCCCCGGATCGCCCTCGGCCGTGACCGTCACCGGCACCCCGCTCCGGGCCACCAGCCCGTCGAGCGCCTCCAGCGTGGGGCCGGTGACCTCGCGCCCACCGCCGCCGTCGTCCCGCAACAGCCCGAGGACCGCGTCCAGCTCGCCGACCGTACGCCGGGTCGTCTCCTCGATCGCGGCCAGTGCCTCCCGGACGAACGCCGGATCCGAGGCGAACACCCGGCGCGCCGCACCCGCCTGGAGAGCCACCGCGCTCAACGCGTGACCCACGGAATCATGCAGCTCACGGGCGAGCCGGTTCCGCTCGGCCAACGCGGTCGCCCGGCGCTCCGCCGCCGCCAGCCGGTCGGCGGGCGTCGGCCCCAGCAGCACCGGCGCCAGCCGGGCCAGCAGCAGCCCCGCCGCCGCCGAACAGCCCGCGAGCGCCGACAGCATGACGACGGCGGCGGGCGGGAAGAGCGCGAGCCACCAGCCCGCGACGTCCGAAACCCCGAAGAACTCCCGCAGCCGGGGGAAGAACGGCACCACGAAAACCGTCGCCGCGAACGGCGGCAGCGCGAGCGAGGCGCCACTGACGACCGCGCCGATACCGAGATGGAGCGTGAACCAGACCGCGGTACGCCACCGCGCCGCCCACGACCGCGCGGGCCCCTCCGCGAGGTCCTCCGGCACCACCCCGCACAACGTCCGCGTCACCGCCGCCGCGAGCGGCCGGGCCAGCGGGAGGAGACTCGCGACCGCGACCAGCGGCAGGCCCGCGGCATGGCCCAGCAACTGGCCGCTCAGGGAGCCGCCGAAGAGGGTGACGCCGTCGTGGAGGGGGCTGGTGAGGAGGGTGCCGACGATCCAGAACGGGACCATGAGGGCGCCGCCCAGCACCAGGTGCACCCACCTCCGCCGCGCCCTCCCCCCTAACAGCTCCCCCATCCCCCCACCCTATTCACCCCCCTCGCGGCGGCCCCGCCCCAGCTCCTGCGTCCACCTGGTTCGCGAGCTGCGCTGCCCCAGCCGCCCCACGTGGTGCCTCGCCCCGTGTCGTGGCCCGAGCCTGCTTGGCAGGCATGGCTCCCACCTCGCGCCGTGGGCCTTGCGCTGGATGGCCGCGCTGAGCCGTATCCGCTGATGTGCCGTCCCCTCTGGCGCGAGGTGGCCGGGCTCTACTGGCTTGTGGGCACGGGTTCCGCACCCTTGTGGGCAGTCGTTCCGCTGGGCGGAACGGGTGGGCACAAGCCCACCACCCGGACACCGGGCCCTGTCGGCCCGGCCCCTGCCGGACGGGCCCCGCACCGGGACGTGACCCTCACGGGGTACGTACACGAGGTGCGGCCCTCAGCGGGGCCCGTTGCGCGGGGGCGCGGGCCCGTGGCCGGGGAGGCCGGGTACGGGGCTGGGCGGGTGGGAACGCCTGCCCGGCAAGGGGTTCCCGTGTGCCCACCCTCCCCCAGCCTTCGGCCGGGGGGACCCCCATCGCCTTGCGGAACGCCTGCCCACACGGGGGTGGAACCCGCCCGCCCGCACGGGTGTGGGTACGGGTGGGGGGCTGGCCCGCAGGCAGGGCGGGGACGGGCCCGCAGGAAGGGGCCCGGCCGCGCGGGGCCCGGGTCCGCGCGTAGGGGCGTGGCCGCGTGGGGCC
>NZ_JBHVHF010000342.1:0-7617 GCF_042800315.1 Streptomyces sp. NPDC057638 | reverse complement strand
ACCCTCGTCAGGCGGCCTTCCTGTCGGAGCGGTGGTGAGGCGTGCGGCGGACGTCTTCCCCCGTGGGGCCGGTCCCGCGCATGCCGTTCCGTGGGGGCCGGTCTCGCCCCTACGGTTCCGTAAGGGCCGGTCCGGCCGGTCAGACCCGGCGGCCGGTCAGGGGAAGAGCATGATTCCGAAGATGATGACCACCACGATGGCCACGATGATGACGAAGGCCATCCGTCCGGGCCGGTGGGCGAGCACAGGGGCCCCCGGGGCCCCGCCCCTCGGCCGGTCCTCCGGCAGCACCGGGTTCGGCGGTCGGTCGCGCTTGTAGAAGTCGTCGTCACTCATCGACATCACCCGGCCATATGGTGCCGTCCCCGCGCCGCCGGGGCTTCGCGGGCCGAAGGCTCCGTGGCGGCGTGGGGCAGGGCAACCCCTTACCTCCGTTATACCTCCGCCCGGGGTGCGGAGGGCGGGCCCTTCGCACCCCGGGTGGACAGTCCCGTACCCGTTCCGCGGGCGACCGCGCGCCGGTCCGGCACCGACGGAAGGACAGGTCAGGGCTGGTCGGGGCTGGTCAGATCGCGGACCGGTCCCGCTGTGGCCCGATACGGTCAGAGAGTGATCGGTGACTCGCAGGTCACCTCGTCACGCGGTACGTAACGGGTCTTGAACGTCTCACGCTTCACCTCCGACCCTGCGGAGGTGAACACCCGCTCCACGGCGACGTTGAAGCCGTCGAGCGGTGTCTGGGGCAGACAGTTCTCGGCCGGGCCCTTACGGATCTTGGGCTTGATGACATCGGTGCGGGGGCCCTGGACCGACGTCACCTTGTCGTACTTCTTGGTGCCGTAGAAGCTGATGGTGACCGAGGAGTCGGTGGCACTGGCGGCGATGTAGATCGCGTTGCCCGAGTCGTTGTTGAACCGCAGGTCCAGGCTGCCCCAGGCGACCGTGGCCTCACGGCCCTCCGGGTAGCGCTCGATATAGAAGGAGTGGGCGCCGTACTCCAGCGGCTTGACCCCGGCGAAGAAGATCGCGTTGAAGACCGTGGTCGCCACGGCCGAGACACCGCCGCCCGCGGCCTTGGTGTACTGGTCGTTCTGGATGATGATGCCGTCGACGAAACCGTTGGCCTTGGTCCGCTCGCCGACGGTCTTGTTGAAGCTCCAGTTCTCCTTCGGCATGACCACGGAACCGTTGATCAGCTCCACCGCACGGCCGATGTTCTTGGTGCGGTACGGCGCGGGGTCGAAGTTGACCGTGAAGGTGCTCATCCGCTCCTTGATGCCCAGCGAGGGGAAGGTCTCCCGGCTCAGCTCGGGCTTGACCGTCGTGGTCGGCACCACGGCCGTGCGCTGGGATCCCTCACGGGTCAGCACCGGCAGCACGGCCTTCGCCAGACCGTCGGCGCTGGCCTTCTGGCCCGGCTTGCCGTCCTGGGCGAGCACCACCTGACCGCCGTCGAGACGCAGGGTGCCCTCGACGGGCTCGTCGGTTATCTCGTCGAGCGCCTCGGTGACGTCCTGGTCCGCGGCGAGGCCCTTGGCGTCCAGCCGGGGGGTGAGCCGCCCGGACGCGTCCGGCTTCATCGTCAGATGCCCGCCGATGGTCTCCGGGCCGATGGTGGTGGAGCGGGTCCCGGCGGTCAGGGTGACGGGCGCGGACATCGCGGGTTCGGCGAACTCCTTCATGGCCCGGTTGACCTCCTCCGCGCCGACCTTGGGCGTGGTGTCGGTCACCGGCAGTTCGACCGGCCCGGTCCGGCCCGCGGCGACCGCCGAGCGCAGCGCCTGGGCGGCGGGGTCGAGGTCGAGCGCCTCCCCCGCCCTCCCCGGGACGGCCACCGCCTCGCCGTCGCGGAACGTGATGGATCCCTCCCGTACCGTACGGTCCTGGGTCTTCGCCACGGTGGTCAGGGCGGTGCGGAGCTTGGCGTCGTCGACGCGCTGGACGGCTTCGGCGTCGCCGTCACCGGAGGAGAAGAGACGGCCGATCACGGTGAAGGGATCGGAGCCGGAGCGGGCCGCGCGGTCCACGGTCTCCGGGGCGTCGAGGGTGATCCCGGCCGCTCGGGGATCGACGGTGGCGGTCCGGTCACCGACACGGACCTGGACCGGCCGGGGCCAGTCGTGAGCGAGTTCACGCTCCAGCTTCCGCTCCGCGTCGGCGGCACTGAGTCCGCCGATGTCCACGCCGCGTACCTGAGTCCCCGCCGGCACCTCGCCGTCGGCGACCAGCAGCCCCACCGCGTACAGAGCGCCGAAACCGAGGCAGAGCGCCCCCGCCGCTATCGCGGCCGGGTGTATTCGGCGTCGGCCGTCCCCAGCGTCGCCCGCGGGACCGGAAGTACGAAGCACGAAAACCTCCTTGTCGATGGCTGTCACCGGCACATGCCGGTCTCCCGTCAACGCGCGACAACCCGCCGATCGTAGGGAGACCCCCGTCAAGCCCCGGTAAGTCCTGGCGAGGCGGCGTCCGCCCCCCTGACAGCACCGCGCCCTGGAGAACCACAGCCCGACCGCCGGGGGCCTTGTCGTGACGAAGGCATACGAACCCGGACGGTCTTCTGTCTGTCGATGGTACTGATGTTCCTGAGCGGGTCCGGTCACCGAACGGTCTCGCGGAACCCGCCGTACCACCCCTGTCACCAGGAGTGACACACCGCTGAATGCTGCGACCGGTACCCACCGTAGCCGCATACCCACGGTGCGGGGCCGGGATTCCGACAGGTCCCCCGGGTTCGGTCCCACCGGGCCCCGAACCCGCTGGGATCAGCCCGGTTCCGCCGCTTCCCGGCCCACCCGGCGCGGTCAGTCCCGCCGGGGACGACCGTCAGCACCGCCCGCTGGACGAGCCGCCCGGCCCTCCACCGGTGAACTCCCTCACAGCTCGCCGGACCGGTCGACCGCCTCCCGGCCCGCGTCGCAACGGCCAAGGCCCAGGACCCGGAGCCCGGTCACCGCACGGGAGACTTAGGTCACCCTTCCTTGGCAGGTGTGCCTCTGGTACAGCTGGATGGGTCATCCCCGTTCGCCGGAAGTATCCCCATGTGCCAGGACCACGAAGCTCCCCTCACCTCCTTCACCATCGACCTCACCCTGGAGGAGGCCCGACGCCGGGCCGAGGTCATGGCCGCGCTCGGCCCCGACTGGGACCCGGTGGAGGTCATACGGGGCGAGGACGAGGCGTACGCGCTCCTGTACTCAGGTCTGGACGAGGAGCAGCGGCGGACCTACGACGCGCTGGTGGCGGCCGGTGTGCTCACCGGGGAGGAGCCGGGCCGTGCGGCTTCCCATTGACCCGCAGGCGGACATCGCCCGCCGGGCCTGGGTGGCCTGCCCCTCCTGCGACGACGCGCGCTCCTGCGCGACCTGCGCACAGCGGCGCAACTGCGGGGCGCACTGGCGGTATCTGATCTCCAACAAGGGGCCCGTCGTGCACCTTCAGTGCCCGGGGTGCACCCACATGTGGTCGCTGAACACCCGCCCCGGCGTGACCCTCCGTAACGACGAGTCCTGACAGTCAAGTCCTGACAGGCGAGTCCTGACAGGGCGGCGTCGCGCGGGACACCCGCCAGGCAGCGGCACCGCTCGGCCGCGCGCCCCCGTCAGCCACCGGCACCGCTCGGCCACGGGCCCCCGTCAGCCTTGGGTTCCGGTCGCGGGAGCCTGAGCCCCGGAGAACAATGGTGCGGGTCCGGGTAAACCACGCACATCGACGACCGCGGGCGGCTCCCGGCCGCGTGGCGCGCGTCGGAGGGATGGCCGGCGGTGACGACTTCGCCCTTCGGGTCCGGTGACCCGTTCTCCGATCTGTTCAACCGCTTCTTCGGTATGAGCCCGGCGGCCTCCCCACCCGCCGTCCAGCGCGTCCCCATCGGACGGCTGCTCAGCGACTCCTCCCATGAACTGCTGGCGGCGGCGGGCGTCCGCGCCGCCGAGGACGGCTCCGACCTGGACCTCCCGCATCTGCTGTGGGCCGCCACCCAGGTGCCCGCCGGGCGGCAGGTGCTGGAGCAGGCGGGCGCCGACCCCGACCGGGTCGCCGGGGAGGTCGCCCGGACCCTGCCCACCGGCACCGGCGACGGGGAGCCCGCCCTCACTCCGGCCGCCAAGCGCGCGCTGCTGTCGGCGCACGCCCGCTCGCAGGCCGCCGGAGCCTCCTACATCGGTCCGGAGCACATCCTCGCCGCGCTGGCGGGCGATCCGCGTTCCGGACTCACGGGGGCCGCCGGTGCCCCTGGTGCCACTGGCGGGTTCCCCCCGGACGGCCTCGCCGGTGGCGCGCCCGCCCCCGGTGGTCAGCCCGGCGGCGCCGGTGAGACGCCCACCCTGGACCAGTACGGCCGTGACCTCACCGAGGAGGCGCGCGCCGGGCGGCTCGACCCCGTCGTCGGACGTGCGGAGGAGATCGAGCAGACGGTGGAGGTGCTGTCCCGGCGCACGAAGAACAACCCCGTACTCATCGGAGACCCCGGCGTCGGCAAGACCGCCATCGTCGAGGGCCTGGCGCAGCGGATCATCGGCGACGAGGTGCCCAGGTCCCTGCGCGACCGGCGGGTGGTCGAACTGGACCTGCCCGGACTGGTCGCCGGGTCCAAGTACCGGGGCGAGTTCGAGGAGCGGCTGAAGAAGGTGATCGACGAGGTCACCGCCGCCGACAAGAGCGTCATCCTCTTCATCGACGAGCTGCACACCGTGGTCGGGGCGGGCGGCGGCGGGGAGGGCGCCATGGACGCCGGGAACATCCTCAAGCCCGCGCTCGCCCGTGGTGACCTCAGTGTCGTCGGCGCCACCACGATCAGCGAGTACCGCAAGCACATCGAGAAGGACGCGGCCCTGGAACGGCGTTTCCAGCCGGTCATGGTGCCCGAGCCGACGGTGGACGAGACCGTGGAGATCCTGCGCGGGCTGCGCGACTCCTACGAGGCGCACCACCAGGTGCGTTTCACCGACGAGGCGCTGGACGCGGCGGCGGCGCTCTCCGACCGCTACCTCACCGACCGTTTCCTGCCCGACAAGGCCATCGACCTGATGGACCAGGCCGGGGCGCGGGTGGGGCTGCGCACCCTGGGCGGCCCCACCGGGGCCACCGAACTGGAGGGCCGTCTCACCAAGCTGCGCCGGGAGAAGGACGAGGCCGTCAGCTCCGAGGACTACGAGCGGGCGGGCCGGCTCAAGGAGCGGATCCGGGCGGCGGAACAGGAGCTGGCCGAGGTCGGCGCGGAGCGCGAACAGACCATGAGCGTCACCGCCGACGACATCGCCGAGGTGCTCTCCGCACGCACCGGTATCCCCGTCTCCCAGCTCACCGAGACCGAGCGCGAACGGCTGATGAAGCTGGAGGACACCCTGCACGAGCGGGTGATCGGCCAGGACGAGGCGGTCACCGCCGTCGCCCAGGCCGTACGCCGTGGCCGCGCGGGCATGGGCGATCCGGACCGCCCCACCGGCAGTTTCCTCTTCCTCGGCCCCACCGGCGTCGGCAAGACGGAGCTGGCCAAGGCGCTCGCGGAGCTGCTCTTCGGCAGCGCTGACCGAATGGTCAGGTTCGACATGAGCGAGTTCCAGGAGAAGCACACCGTCTCCCGGCTCGTCGGCTCCCCGCCCGGGTACGTCGGTTACGAGGAGGCGGGGCAGCTCACCGAGGCGGTGCGCCGCAAGCCGTACAGCGTCGTCCTCTTCGACGAGGTCGAGAAGGCCCACCCGGATGTCTTCAACCTGCTGCTCCAGGTGCTGGACGACGGCCGTCTGACCGACGCCCAGGGCCGTACCGTCGACTTCCGCCACACCGTGGTCATCATGACCAGCAACATCGGCTCGCAGCGGATCCTGGAGCACCACGGGAACGTGGACGAGATCCGCGACGACCTGATGGGCGATCTGCGGGCGCACTTCCGGCCGGAGTTCCTCAACCGCGTGGACGAGGTGATCGTCTTCCACGCCCTGACCCGGGCCGATCTGGTACGGATCGTGGATCTCCTGCTGGAGGGCACCCGACGCCGTCTGCACGCCCAGCATGTCGCCCTGGAGGTCACCGAGCCCGCCGAGGAGCTGCTGGCCAATCTGGGCTACCAGCCCGAGTTCGGCGCGCGTCCGCTGCGCCGGACCATCCAGACGGAACTCGACAACCGTCTCTCCACGATGCTGCTCGACGGCACGCTCAGCCCCGGTGACACGGTCCTCGCGGACGCGAGTGACGGCGAACTGACGCTGACCCTGAAGCCGTCGGAGACTCCGGACTCCACGGGCTGACTCGCCGGACTCGCCCGGCGGGGACCGTACCTCCCGGACGGCCGACGACGCCGGACAGTCCGGGCGCGCGGCCAAGGCGGTACGGCGCGCGTTCAGACCGCCCTGTGCGTAGGAGGCCGCGCTGACCCGCCCCGGCGGTTCCGCCTGGCGTAGGTCCGGCAGACCCCGGCCTCGCCCGGCCGGGGGCGTCGCACGACCGCCCACGGCCACGAGCCGCTCCCGAGCGCTCCCCCAGCCCCGCTCCAGCGATGGTCGGTGCCTCGGCCCAGCACCACTCCAGCCCGCCGCCCCCCAGGCGCCTCGCGGCCTCCCCCCGCCCCAGGGCTCCCGCTAGGGTGACCGCCATCAGCGCGGTCCCGCCGTGCTCGACGCGGTGGCCGCTTCCCCGTACGGAGGTCGCCATGACAGCACATCAGCCCCTCCCGGACACCGGTCCCGTCGGTGTGTTCCGCGGTCTCGACCACCTCCCGGTCACGGCCGTACGGGAGACCGCGGCCGAGATCGACCGGCTCGGCTACGGCGCCCTGTGGTGGAGCGAGTCCACCGGCCGTGAGACCTTCACCCAGGCCCAGACCATCCTCGGCGCCAGTTCCCGTCTGGTCGCGGCGACGGGTATCGCCAACATCTGGGCCAGGGACGCGGTCGCTACCAACTCCGCCGCCCGGACGCTGACCGAGATGCATCCGGGGCGCTTCCTGCCCGGTCTCGGGGTGAGCCACGCCCCGCTCGTCGACTCCCTACGCGCCGAGGGGCGGATCTACGCCAAGCCGCTCACGCGCATGGCCGCCTATCTCGACGCGCTGGACACCGCCACCTATACCGGGCACGGCGCCGAACTGCCCCGCCCGCCCCGGGTCCTCGCCGCGCTGGGCCCCCGGATGCTCGAACTCGCCCGGGAGAAGGCGGAGGGTGCCCTGACCTATCTCGTCACCCCCGAGCACACCGCCCAGGCCCGTAAGATCCTCGGCCCCGACCGCCTGCTCGCGGTCGAGCAGAACGTCGCCCTCACCCCCGACCGTGCCACGGCGCTGCGCTGGGGCCGCACCCGGCTCTCCTTCTACCTCCGCTTCCCGAACTACCTCAACAACCTCAAGCGGCTGGGTTTCACCGACGAGGACTGCTCGGGCGAGGGCAGCGACCGGCTGCTGGAGGCGCTGGTGGCCTGGGGGGACGAGAGCGCGATCCGCGCGGCGGTCCGGGCGCACCACGAGGCGGGCGCCGACCATGTGTGCGTCCAGGTGCTGCGGGAGTCGCCGTTCGACAACCCCCTCCCCGATCTGGTCACCCTCGCCCCGGCCCTCCTCGGCTGAGCCGCGCGGGCCGCACGGCCCCCCCCGTTTCAGGGGGCCACCACCCGCGCGGACCGGAGGGC
>NZ_JBHVHF010000341.1:0-7623 GCF_042800315.1 Streptomyces sp. NPDC057638 | reverse complement strand
CTCTGGAGGGGAGGACCCCTGAAACCAGAGGCGGTGACAGGCGCATGGCGGCAGGTGCGACCGGTTCGGCTCACGGCGACTGGCGGTTCGGCTCGGGCCGGATCTGCCTGGACCTCATGGCGACCGCCGAGGCACCCGCCCCGCCCGGCCGGGAACCCCTCGCCGGGCCGGGGCGGCTGGACGACTGGCTGACCGGGGGCGGTCTGGTGCCCCCCGGGACCTCGCTGGACGGGGTCGACTCCCGCTGGGTGGAGTCCTTCACCGAGCTGCGCGACTGGATCAGCCAGGTGGTACGCGCCGAGATCGAGGGCCTGCGGGCCGACTCCGCGCTGGAGCGGGTGAACGGCCTCGCCGCCGTCGCGCCCCCGGTGCCGTGCGCCGTACGGGACGGACGCGGCGCGCTGGTACGGGCCTTCGCGGCGCCCCCGGGCCGCGCCGAGCTGCTGTCCGTGGTGGCACGGGACGCCGTCGCGCTGCTGACCGATCCGCTCGCCCGCGCCAAGTTGCGGCAGTGCGAGGGGGATCGCTGCGGCCGGGTCTATCTGGACACCTCCCGGGGCAGACGGCGGCGCTGGTGCTCCAGCGAGGTCTGCGGCAACCGTGAGCGGGTGGCGCGCCACCGCCGCCGGGCCGCCCTGGCCAGGACCTGAGGCCCGCCCGTCCCCCCGTCTGGCGGGGGGACGGGATTTTTTTCGGTTCCGCGTTGAGACATCCGGCGGCCGGCTCCGTAGTGAGGGGAGACCGGCGCTCAGCCGACGGCGTACGGCCAGGGTGCCGGGCGGCGGGCGACGCGACGACGCCAGTGAACATCGCGGCACCCTGTGGTGCGCGGAAAGAGACAGAAGAAAACACAAGCACGCAGAAGAAGGTCTCGACCGGGGAGGTTCAGGTGCGCAAGGATGCCGCCGTGGCCGATGACCGTCCGCAACGGGCCCGCCATCGCAGCGAGAAGCCACGCGGCGACTCCTCCGTCCCCGACGAGGAACTCATGCGCGCGCTCTATCGCGAACACGCGGGGCCGCTGATCGCCTACGTCCTGCGGCTCGTCGCCGGTGACCGGCAGCGGGCGGAGGACGTGGTGCAGGAGACGCTCATCCGAGCCTGGAAGAACGCCGGTCAGCTCAACCGGGCGACCGGATCTGTCCGACCCTGGCTGGTGACGGTCGCTCGCCGCATCGTCATCGACGGTCACCGCAGCCGGCAGGCCCGGCCGCAGGAGGTCGATCCGTCGCCGCTGGAGGTCATGCCCGCGGAGGACGAGATCGACAAGGCGTTGTGGCTGATGACGCTCTCAGACGCGCTCGACGATTTGACGCCCGCGCACCGGGAAGTCCTTGTCGAGACGTATTTCAAGGGGCGTACGGTCAATGAGGCGGCCGAGACACTCGGCATACCCAGTGGGACGGTGCGGTCCAGGGTCTTCTACGCACTGCGTTCCATGAAGCTCGCTCTGGAGGAGAGGGGGGTCACGGCATGACCACACCCGAGCGGGAGTCCGCCCATGATGCGGTCGGGGCCTATGTGCTCGGCATCCTCGACGACGCCGAGGCGACGGCCTTCGAGGCGCATCTGGCCGGGTGCGATGTCTGCGCGGTCCACCTTGAGGAGTTCTCCGGGATGGAGCCCATGCTGGCGCTGCTGGCGGAGGCGCCCGGCGGTCCGGTCGCGGAGCCGTCGAACGGGCTGAGCCTGTCCCCACGGGCCGGGGTGCCCGTCCTGGAACCGCCGGTGCCGGTGGTGCCCGAGCCAGCGAGCGGGCGGCTGCTGAACGGGCTGCTGGACGAGGTCGCGGCCAAGCGCGCGACCCGGCGCAGGCGCGGGATGTACCTGGTCGCCGCGGCGGCGGCGCTGATCATCGGCGGACCGCTGGTGGCCTGGGGCCTCACCTCGGACGGTGACCCCGGTCACGCGCCGCTCGCCGTCCCGACCTCCCCCGCCGAACATGCCTTCCTGCATGAGATGGACGCCAAGTTCCCGGCGACCGACCCGGTCACCAAGGTCTCGGCCGTGGTCGGGGTGGAGAAGAAGGGCTGGGGCACCCACACCGTCCTGGAGCTGAAGAACGTCAAGGGCCCGCTGAAGTGCCGTCTCGTGGCGATCTCCACCACCGGCGAGGAGGAGACGGTGACCTCCTGGTCGGTGCCGAGGTGGGGGTACGGCATCGAGGACAGCGCCCGGGAGCAGTCGAGGAAGCCGCTGTATGTGCACGGTGGCGCCGCGATGAAGAGCGATGAGATCGACCGCTTCGAGGTGCGGACCTTCGACAACAGGAGGCTGGTGACGATCGAGGCGTGAGGCTCCGCCGGGCGGTCCGCCCCATGCCGCCGGGCCCGTCCCCTCGCCCCTCGCGCGGGCCCGGGCCCGCGCTCCCGCCGGGCGGCGCGTCCGCGTACGGGCCCGCCTCGCCTGACAGACTGGTTTCCTTCGCGTACGGTTGACGGCTGCCTAATGCACATCAGAAGGGGGCCCTGGGTGGCCGCGCAGGAAGCCGCTGTCGACACCGCTGTCCCGGGCGGGGACGACACTCTCCGGGATCGCGAGATCGGGGTCGAACAGCGCCATCTCGACCAGGTGTACCGGCGTCTGGAGGAGAAGATCGACGAGGCGGAGTTCCTGATGAAGGACGCCGCCAAGCTGGGTCAGGTCGGTACTCCCGGCGCGCTCGCCGAGCGGGACGCCCAGGTCTACCGGGCCGGGGTCCATCTCAACCGGCTCAACAACGAGTTCGAGGACTTCCTCTTCGGCCGGATCGACCTGCTGCTGGGCAAGGACGGCAAGAAGGGCCCCGATGGCGCCTACACCTCGGTGGAGCCCGCCGATGACTCCGTACGCCCGGACGGCACCGCCGATATCGCCGAGACCCTGCACATCGGCCGGATCGGGGTCCTCGACACCGACTACAGCCCGATGGTGATCGACTGGCGCGCCCCCGCGGCCGCGCCCTTCTACCGCTCCACCCCGGTGGACCCCGGACGGGTCGTACGGCGCCGGGTGATCCGTTCCAAGGGGCGGCGGGTCCTCGGCGTCGAGGACGATCTGATGCGCCCCGAGCTGAACGCCTCCCTCGACGGCCAGGCGCTCGCGGTGATCGGCGACGGCGCGCTGATGGCGGCGCTCGGCCGGGCCCGCAGTCACACCATGCGGGACATCGTCTCCTCCATCCAGGCGGAACAGGACCTGGTGATCCGGGCTCCCGCCGCCTCGGTCACCCAGGTGGAGGGCGGTCCCGGCACCGGGAAGACCGCCGTCGCCCTGCACCGCGCCGCCTATCTGCTCTACCAGGACCGGCGGCGGTACGCGGGCGGGATCCTCATCGTCTCGCCGACCCCGCTGCTGGTCGCCTACACCGAGGGGGTGCTGCCCTCGCTGGGCGAGGAGGGGCAGGTCGCGATCCGCGCGCTCGGCCATCTCGTCGACGGCGCCGAGGCCACCGCCTACGATCCGCCCGAGGTGGCCCGGATCAAGGGCTCGGCGCGGATGCTGAAGGTGCTGCGCAAGGCGTCCCGGGGCGCGCTGGAGCGGCCGGGGCCCTCGGTGACCGTACGGGACGGCCAGCTGATGCTCGGCGAGGAGCCGCCCGGGCCGCCGTCGCGGCTGCGGGTGGTCGCCTTCGGGCGGCGGCTGGAGCTGGACGCCGACGAACTGGGCCGGATCCGGCACAACGTCCTCGGTGGCACCGCCCCGGTCAATCTGCTGCGTCCGCGCGCCCGGCGGCTGCTGCTGGACGCGCTGTACGCCAAGTCGGGCGCGGTGGGCCGCCACAGCGACCCGGAGCTGGCGGCCGAGCTGCGCTCCTCCTTCGACGAGGACGTGACCTCCGAGGACAGCTTCCTGGCCTTCCTGGACTCCTGGTGGCCGGAGCTGACACCGCGTGAGGTGCTGGCGGCGATGGCGGACGAGCGCAGGCTCGGCCGCTGGGCCCGGCGGGTGCTCACCCCGGCCGAGACGCGCAGGCTGGCGCGCTCGCTGCGGCGGGTGGGCGAGCGGGGCACCGGCCCGCTGTCGGTCCATGACGTGGCGCTGCTGGACGAGCTCCAGACGCTGCTGGGCACCCCGCACCGGCCGCGCAGAAAGCGCGAACTGGACCCGCTGGACCAGCTCACCGGTCTGGAGGAGCTGATGCCCCAGCGGGAGGAGACCCAGAGGGAGCGCGCCGAGCGGCTGGCGGCCGAGCGGACCGAGTACGCCCATGTGATCGTGGACGAGGCCCAGGACCTCACCCCGATGCAGTGGCGGATGGTGGGTCGCCGGGGCCGCCACGCGACCTGGACGGTGGTGGGCGATCCGGCCCAGTCCTCCTGGCCGGAGCCCGAGGAGGCGGCCGAGGCCCGGGACGAGGCCCTCGGCACCCGCCCCAGACGCCGCTTCAGCCTCACCGTGAACTACCGCAACCCGGCCGAGATCGCCGCCCTCGCCGCGCGCGTCCTGGCCCGTGCCATGCCGGGCGCCGAGTCCCCCCGTGCGGTGCGCTCGACCGGGGTCGTGCCGCGGTTCGCCGCGGTGGGGGATGACGGGTGTGATCTCGCCGACCTCGTACGGCGTGAGGCGCGGCGGCTGCTGGAGCGGGTCGAGGGGACCGTCGGTGTGGTCGTCGCGATGGACCGCCGCGAGGAGGCCGCCCGCTGGCTGGAGGGGCTGGGTGACCGGGTCGTGGCGCTGGGCTCGCTGGAGGCCAAGGGGCTGGAGTACGACGCGACGGTCGTGGTCTCGCCCGCCGGTATCGCGGCCGGGACGGCGGTGGGGCTGCGGGTGCTGTACGTGGCGCTGACGCGCGCGACGCAGGAGCTGACGGTGATCTCGGACACCAGGGACGAGCCCGACGGCGACGGTGTGCCCGCGTTGCTGCGGGAGCCCGCGCGGGGGGAGTGACCGCCGCGGGGCCGGTCCCGGTGGGCCGGGTGGGGGACTGACGCGGGGTCAACGCGGGACAGGGGAATCACTTACCGGGGTGGTTTGTTAGCCTGGGTGTGGCACCGGCTCGATCCAAGCCCCCGGGCCCAACCTTTGTCGCTGCGAGCGACCACTTGCCGCGAGGCGAGCATGGCGGGTCGGTGTCACACCTCATTCGTTCGTTGTGCCCGCAGGCCCACGACACCCCGGTGGTGTCGTGGGCCTGCTGTCGTCTGTGGCGTCTGTCGGGTGAGGGGCTTCCGTGGCCCTGCGGCTCCGGCTCTTCCGTCGCGCGGGGAATTTCTCGTATGGTGGAAAGAGTTTTCCAGAAACAAAACGACCACTATTACCGGCTACCGGCTGGTAGGTGCGACCATCGGATGGCGTCCCCGGGGCGGATTCGCCACGGCCGCGATAGCAATGAAGCTAGGGAAAGCAGAGGAACCCGGTCATGGCAACGGCGCCCAGCGTCTCGTACTCGATGACGGTCCGGCTGGAGGTGCCCGCGAGCGGAACCGCGGTCTCCCAGCTCACCACGGCCGTGGAGTCCTCCGGAGGCTCGGTCACCGGCCTCGACGTGACCGCCTCAGGCCACGAGAAGCTGCGGATGGACGTCACCATCGCCGCGACCTCCACGGCGCACGCCGACGAGATCGTCGAGGGCCTGCGCGCGATCGAGGGCGTCGTCCTCGGCAAGGTCTCCGACCGTACGTTCCTGATGCACCTCGGCGGCAAGATCGAGATGGCGTCCAAGCACCCCATCCGCAACCGTGACGACCTCTCCATGATCTACACCCCCGGGGTGGCGCGGGTCTGCATGGCCATCGCCGAGAACCCCGAGGACGCCCGCCGCCTCACCATCAAGCGCAACTCCGTCGCCGTCGTCACCGACGGCTCCGCCGTGCTCGGCCTCGGCAACATCGGGCCCATGGCGTCCCTGCCGGTGATGGAGGGCAAGGCGGCCCTCTTCAAGCGGTTCGCCGGGATCGACGCCTGGCCGATCTGCCTGGACACCCAGGACACCGACGAGATCGTCGCGATCGTCAAGGCCATCGCCCCGGGCTTCGCCGGGATCAACCTGGAGGACATCTCCGCGCCCCGCTGCTTCGAGATCGAGGCGCGGCTGCGCGAGGCCCTGGACATCCCCGTCTTCCACGATGACCAGCACGGCACCGCGATCGTCGTCCTCGCCGCCCTGACCAACGCGCTGCGCGTGGTCGACAAGGCCGTCTCCGACGTCCGCGTGGTGATGTCCGGCGCGGGCGCGGCGGGCACCGCCATCCTGAAGCTGCTGCTCGCGGCGGGTGTGAAGCACGCCGTCGTGGCCGATATCCACGGTGTGGTGCACGCGGACCGCGAGGACCTGGTGGACGCGGCCCCCGAGTCGCCGCTGCGCTGGATCGCCGACAACACCAACCCCGAGGGCGTCACCGGCACCCTCAAGGAGGCCGTCGTCGGCGCGGATGTCTTCATCGGCGTCTCCGCCCCGAACCTGCTGGGCGCCGACGATGTCGCCGCCATGGCGGACGGCGCGATCGTGTTCGCGCTCGCGAACCCGGACCCCGAGGTGGACCCGGCCGTCGCCCGCCGTACGGCCGCCGTCGTGGCCACCGGCCGCTCCGACTTCCCCAACCAGATCAACAACGTCCTGGTCTTCCCGGGCGTCTTCCGGGGCCTGCTGGACGCCCAGTCCCGGACCGTCAACACGGAGATGATGCTGGCCGCCGCCACCGCGCTGGCCGATGTCGTCACCGAGGACGAGCTGAACCCGAACTACATCATCCCCTCGGTCTTCAACGACAAGGTCGCGGGCGCCGTCGCCGGAGCCGTGCGCACCGCGGCGAAGGCGGCGGCCGCCACCCTGGGCTCCGCGCCCGCGTAGGCCCCCTCCAGGCCCGTCCGGGCCCCTCCGGCGCCGGAGGGGCCTGTTCCGCGCGGCCTCGGGCCGCCGCGGGGTGTCCGCGCGCCGCGCCGACGCCGTACGGCCCCGGCTTCCGGGGCCCATACGGCGCGTCGCGGGGCGCCGGGCCAGGTCAGCGGCTCTAGGGTGGCGGACCATGGTCCTCCACCCGGTCCGGCGCTGGCGCCTCCCCGGGTCCGGCCTCCCCGGGCAGCTCCGGGGAGTCCCCCACGGTCCACGGAGTGTCACCAAGACGAGGTGGCGGCGCCTTCCGTGTGACGCCGATGGGCGCCGGATTGGCGTTCCCGCCGTTGGTGGGGGCAGGATGCTTCCCCGAGGCCCCGCGTCCTGGGGATCTCCCCCCAGGTGGGGAGGGCTCGATGTGGACCCTGGTCCGGGGAGTGTCAGAGGGCCCTGGCAGCATCGGCTTCGATCTCACGCCTCACAGGCAAGTAGAAACACGGGAGTAAGAACATGAACCGCAGTGAGCTGGTGGCCGCGCTGGCCGACCGCGCCGAGGTGACCCGCAAGGACGCCGACGCCGTGCTGGCCGCCCTCGCCGAGACCGTTGGTGAGGTCGTCGCCAAGGGCGACGAGAAGGTCACCATCCCCGGCTTCCTGACCTTCGAGCGCACCCACCGTGCGGCTCGTACCGCGCGTAACCCGCAGACCGGTGACCCGATCCAGATTCCGGCTGGCTACAGCGTGAAGGTCTCGGCGGGCTCGAAGCTGAAGGAGGCGGCCAAGGGCAAGTGAGCCCTTGCGTCCGCGCCGCCCGGGCCGTGTGAGCCGGGCCGCCTGACATAGCCCGAGGGGCGGTCACCCAGGATGGG
>NZ_JBHVHF010000340.1:0-7652 GCF_042800315.1 Streptomyces sp. NPDC057638 | reverse complement strand
CATCGCGGCGGAACGCCCCTCGGTCACATCACGGCGGCCGCTCCCTCGGCCCCGGACGCACTCGATCCGGTCGAACCCACTCGGGTGGGGGCCTCAGCGCCCCGCGGTCCCCTCCCTCACATCTCGGCGCCGGAGAGAACGCCCAGTTCGGCCCCGGGCGGCAACAGGCGCTGGAGGCGGTCGAGCGCGTCGTCGAAGTCACCCCCGGCGACTCCGGAGTCATAGGCCGCCCCGCCGTAATGCAGGGTGAGATTGAGGTCCGCCCGATCGAGCGACCCTTCGGGCCGCAGTTCGCCCAGGGTCAGCAGACAGCGGAGCGTGGCCCGCTCGGTGATCCCGTCCCGGTGGACGGGGAGCGGTATGTCCCATTCCAGCACGCAGGAGGAGAGCACGCCCTCCGCTCCCACGACCTCCAGGGCGGCCAGTGTCGCCCCTTCGTACTCAACACCCCTGATGCGCGTGCGCAGTTGGCGTCCGTGCGCCGCGATCGTGACCGCTTCCGCGCCACGCCGGTCGCGGTACCAGCCCGCCCAGACTTCCGTCGACTCCGATGACATGGCGCGGACTGTAGCGGTATGACGACCTCCGCCACTAAGCCGGGATGGCTCAGACCGTGTGGGCGGCTCTGCCCGCCCGGTCACCGGCGCCACCGGCATGGCGTGAGCACCGTGGATCACGGCACGGCCCAGGTCCCCAGAAGGGGACGAACGCCCCGAGCGTCTTCCGTCGTGTGATGACGGTACCGACCGGCTTTCCGCACTCCGGGCACCGTTGCCCGGCGAGGGGATCGCGACTGGTCCGCCGTCCTTCGCTGGCCATGTCTCCAGCGTAGGCCGCCCCCGCCCGCACCGCCCGGGAGTGAACGGAGGGGCCGGGGAGGCCGGGCGGTACGCGGGTACGGGGCCGGGCCGGCCGCCTCCGTACCCGCGCCCACAGCGGATCAGCCCGTACGCCGCTCCACGGCGGGTCAGCGGGTGCGCGGCCCCACGGCGGGCCAGCGCTCGGACCGCCCCACGGCGGGCCAATCCGCGCACCGCTCCACGGCGGGCCAGCGCTCGGACCGCCCCACGCGGGTCAGCGGGTGCGCCGCGTCACGAACTCCGCCAGCGCCAGCAGCTCCCCCGCCGCCGTCAGGTCCGGCACCGCGCGTGACAGCTCGTGCACCGCCCGCGCCATCCGGTCCGCCGCCTGGAGCTGCGCCCAGTCCCGGCCGCCCGCGCGCTCCACGGCCGACCGGGCCCGGGGGATGGCCTCCCCGGCCATCGGGCCCCGGTACAGCTCGGCCAGCTCCGCCCCGGCGGGGGTGGCCGAGGTGAGCGCGGCGACCACCGGGAGCGACTTCTTGTGGGCGGCGAGATCGGCCCCGGCGGGTTTCCCGGTGCGCCCGGGATCCCCCCAGATGCCGATCAGATCGTCGATCAGCTGGAAGGCGAGCCCCGCCTCCCGGCCGAAGGCGTCCAGCGCGGTGGTCTCCTCCACCCCGGCCCCGGCGTAGAGCGCCCCCAGCGCGCAGGCGCAGCCCAGCAGCGCGCCCGTCTTGGCCATCGCCATCGCCAGGCACTCGTCGAGGGTGACCGTCTCGGGCGGGCGTTCCTCGAAGGCACAGTCCGCCTGCTGTCCCGCGCACAGTTCGATCACACAGGACGAGAGCCGTTCGGCGGCCGGGGACGCGGCCGGGTGGCAGTCCTCGGCGAGCAGCCGCAGCGCCAGGGCGAGCAGCGCGTCCCCGGCGATGATGGCGTCGGCGGTGCCGAAGACCGCCCAGGCGGTGGGGCGGTGACGGCGGGTGGGGTCCTCGTCGATGACATCGTCGTGCAGGAGGGTGAAGTTGTGCGCCAGCTCCACGGCGGTGGCGGCCCGCACGGCCTGCCCGGGGTCACCGCCGAGCGCCCGCGCCGCCGCCAGGACCAGCGCGGGCCGGATCGCCTTGCCGCTGAATCCGGCTACGGGACGGCCGTCGGCGTCCTCCCAGCCGAAGTGGTACATCGCGATCCGCCGCAGCGGGCCGGGCATGCCCTCGACGGCCGCCCGCAGCGAGGGGCCGACGGTGTCACGGGCGCGTTCCAGCAGGACGAGCGCCTCGCGGCCCTCGATCGCCTCCGGGATGGTCAACGGGTGGTCCTTTCATCGAAGGTCCATGCGGGAAGCCGTGGGGAAGAGCCGTACGGTCCTTCCGTCCGGCCGCGCGGAAGGCCCGGGGAGCAACGTGGCGTACGGGAGCAGCTTGGCGTACGGAAGCGGCCGGCGGCCGGTACGCAACGAGGCGGCCGACGGCCTCGCCCCCGTGGTCCCGGGCCCGCCCGCCGCCCCGCGCCGCCCGCAGCGACCGGCGCGCCCTGGGGGACCGGCCATCGGCACCCGCTCCCCCAGAACGTTCCGGATCTCAGTGCCGGCGGCCCACCTCGACGTTCTCCAGCACCCCGAGCGCGTCGGGGACCAGGATCGCCGCCGAGTAGTACGCGGTGACCAGGTAGGAGATGATCGCCTGTTCGTCGATGCCCATGAAGCGCACGGACAGACTCGGCTCGATCTCGTCGGGCAGACCGGCCTGACGCAGTCCGACCACGCCCTGCTCCCCCTCGCCCGTACGGAGACAGAGGATGGACGTGGTGCGGGCCTGGCTGACCGGGATCTTGCTACAGGGGAAGATCGGCACCCCGCGCCAGGCGGGGACATGGCTCCCGGCGACCTCCACGGTCCCGGGCACCAGCCCGCGTCGGCTGCACTCCCGGCCGAAGGCGGCGATGGCCTTCGGGTGCGCCAGGAAGAGCCGGGAGCCGCGCCGCCGGGAGAGCAGTTCGTCCAGGTCGTCGGGGGTGGGGGCGCCCGCGTGCGGCTGGACGCGCTGGGCGTAGTCGCAGTTGGCCAGCAGCCCGAACTCCCGGTTGTTGATCAGCTCGTGCTCCTGACGCTCCTTCAGGGCCTCGACGGTGAGCCTGAGCTGCTGCTCGGTCTGGTTCATCGGCTGGCTGTAGAGGTCGGCGACCCTGCTGTGCACCTTGAGCACGGTCTGCGCCACGCTCAGCTCGTACTCCCGGGGCGCGGCCTCGTAGTCGACGAAGGTGTGCGGCACGAGCGCCTCGCCCACATGCCCGGCGGACAGGTCGATCGCGGCCTCGCCATAGGCGTTGGTGGCCTGGGCGGGCGCGTCGGCGACTCCGGTGAGATGGATACGGAGGGAATCGGCCCGCTCCGCCAGATTGAGCACATCGAGCCGGGTCAGCACCAGCACCGTGCAGGCGGTCGCCGCGCGGACGGTGAACGGCCAGGTGGCGTCGGGGTCGGTCAGGGCGCTCTCGCCGAAGTAGGAGCCGTCGGCGAGGACACCGAGGTCGGTCTCGTCGCCGTAGGGGCCCGCGCCGATCCGCTCCACCCGGCCATGTGCCAGCAGGAAGACCCGGTCCGCCGCGTCACCGCGTTCCGCGATGACCTCACCGGCCCGGATGTCGCGCTGGACGCAGCGGCCGGCCAGCTCACGCAGGACCGATTCATCGCCGTACGTCCGCAGCGCGGGCAGCTCGCCGAGTTCGGCGGGGATCACGGTCACCCGGTCACCGGTCTGGACGAAGGTCACCCGGCCGTCGCCCACCGTGTGGACGAGTCGCCGGTTCACCCGGTAGGTGCCGCCCTCGACCTGCACCCAGGGGAGCATCCGCAGCAGCCACCGGGAGGTGATCTCCCGCATCTGCGGAACCGACTTGGTCGTGGTGGCGAGATTGCGCGCTGCGGCGGTACCGAGACTCTGCTGTTCCGGCGTCCGCCCCTCACCGACCTCGTCGCTCACCGAGCCGACCGAACCAACCGACATGGGGACTCCCTCTCGATCACCGTCTGTACAGCAGGGGACCAGAGCTGGCCTGACCTGCGGAGCAGAGCCTTCCAGTGCGGAGAGTCGTCGCACTATTACACAAAGGGATGGGACTAACGCCCCGGGGGAGGGGCAAGGAGCGGAAACCCGAACGTTCGAATTCCGGCCCCCGTGGCGTTGACCGAATCACATCGCACAACGCCCGAACACCGCGTTCCGCCACCCGAGCCGAGGAAGCACGCGACCGGGGCCGTACGGATCATTGCCCAGGAACACCGGCGAACACCGGCCCCACCCGCCCCGCGCCCCCACCCGGCCGGTCCCCCTCCCCCGGCCCCGGGCGAGGGGAGCCGCGCCCCGGCGCCACGCGTCGACGGCCGCGCGCTCGTCCCACAGCGGCCGCCGTCGCACCACGGCGGCCGTCCCCGCCGCGCGCGACCGGCACCGACCCGCCGCCCCCGGGCGAGAATGGACCCGTGCCCTCCGCAGCCCCAGAACCCGATCCCGATCCCGCCACCGCCCTGCGTCCCGCGCTGCCCTCACCCCTCCAGGAACTCGACAGCGCGGCGGACCCCGCCTTCCACCGCCGGGGCATACGTCTGCTGCTCAAGCGCGACGACCTGATCCACCCGGACCTGCCGGGCAACAAATGGCGCAAACTCATGCCGACTCTGCGCGCCGCCGCCGGACGGCCCCTGCTCACCTTCGGCGGGGCCTACTCCAACCATCTGCGGGCGACGGCGGCCGCCGGACGACTGCTCGGCTTCCCCACCATCGGTGTGGTCCGGGGCGACGAACTGGCCGACCGGCCGCTCAACCCCTCACTCGCCCGTTGCGCCGCCGACGGGATGACGCTGGTCTTCGTCGACCGCGCCACCTACCGCCGCAAGGACGACCCGGCCACCCTCGCCCGCCTCCTCGCCGAGCACGCCCCGCCGGGAACCCGCGCGGTTCCCGAGGGCGGCAGCGACGCGCTGGCCGCCACCGGCTGCGCCGCACTCGGCCGTGAGCTGCGCGGGCTCACCGATGTCGCCGCCGTCGCCTGTGGCACCGGGGGCACCCTGGCCGGGCTGGCCGCGGGGCTGGCTCCCGGCCAGCGGGCGCTCGGCTTCCCCGTACTCAAGGGCGGTTTCCTGACCGCCGAGTGCGTCCGTCTCCAGCGCGAGGCGTTCGGGGGCCGCGTCGGTGACTGGCGGCTGGAGGAGCGCTTCCACGGCGGCGGGTACGCGCGGACGGGGCCGGAGCTGGAGGCGTTCGCGACGGCGTTCGAGGACCGTCACGCCGTTCCGGTGGAACGGATATATGTCGCCAAAATGCTCTGGGGCCTGACCACGCTGGTGACCGAAGGCGCGTTCGAGCCCGGCACCACCCTCACGGCGGTCATCACCGGCTCCCCCTTCCGGCCGCCACGACCCTGACGCCCGGAACCGCCGGCGCCCCGGACGGCCGGCGCCTGGAACCGTCCGTACCGCACACGGTCAGCACGGTCAGAGACCGTCAGGGCCCCAGGCCGACAGCGCCCTCAGGCCGACAGCGCCTCGGACGGCCGACGCCTCAGCCGCCGTCCTCCTCCCGGTACGCCGCCGCCTCTTCCAGATCCAGCCGCCGCAGCAGCGTCCGCAGCATCTCGTCGTCGATCTCCCGCTCGTCCCGCAGCCGGACGAAGACCTCGCGCTCCGTCTCGATCATCTCCCCCGCCAGCCGCCGGTAGGTGTCGTCCGCCGTCTCCCCGGTCATCTCGTTGACCGCCCCCAGCCGCTCCCAGACGGCGTTGCGCCGCCGTTCCATGACCGTGCGCAGCCGGTGTTCCAGCGGCTGCGGCAGCGCGTTGCGCTCATCGGTCAGCAGCCGGTCCAGCCGCAGATCGGCCGCCTCGGACGCCTCGGCCTGCGCCTGCGCCTCGGCCAGGGTCTCCGCCAGCGGGTCGGGCTGGGGCAGCCGCAGCAGCCGGATCAGCCCCGGCAGGGTCAGCCCCTGCACCACCAGCGTGCCGATCACGGTGGTGAAGGTCAGGAACAGCACCAGGTTCCGGGCCGGGAAGGGGGCGCCGCTCAGGGTGGTCACCGGGATGGAGAAGGCGATGGCCAGCGAGACCACGCCCCGCATCCCGGCCCAGCCGACGACGGCCGGGGACTTCCAGGTCACCCCCGGCTCCCGGGCCCTGACCCGGGACGACAGGGCCCGGGGCAGGAAGGTGGCGGGGAAGACCCAGGCGAACCGGATCGCCACCACCAGGACGAAGACGAGGAGCGCGTACCCGAGGGAGCGCGCCAGTCCGTAGTCGCCGAGCCCTTCGACCACGCTCCGCAGCTGGAGACCGATCAGCGCGAAGACGGCGGCCTCCAGGACGAACGCCACCATCGCCCAGACCGCCTCCTCCTGGAGCCGGGTGGCGAAGTCGACCTGCCAGCGGTGGTGGCCGAGGTAGAGGCCGACGACGACCACGGCGAGCACGCCGGAGGCATGGACCTGCTCGGCGGCGGCGTAGGCGGCGAAGGGGATGAGCAGCGACAGGGTGTTCTGGAGCAGGGGCTCGCGCAGATGGGTGCGCAGCCAGTGCAGCGGGACCATCAGCAGCAGGCCCACGCCCACCCCGCCGACGGCCGCGACGAGGAACTCCTCGGCCGCCTTCGACCAGCTGGCGGCCTCGCCGACGGCGGCGGCGAGGGCGACCCGGTAGGCGGTGATGGCGGTGGCGTCGTTCACCAGGGACTCGCCCTGGAGGATGGTGGTGATCCGGTGCGGCAGGCCGAGCCTGCGCGCGATGGCGGTCGCGGCCACCGCGTCGGGGGGCGCCACCACGGCACCGAGCACCAGCGCCGCGGTCAGCGGCAGCTCCGGGATGAGCAGATGGACCAGGACACCGAGCGCGACGGTGGCGAAGAGGACATAGCCGACGGAGAGCAGCGCCACCGGCCGCAGATTGGCGCGCAGATCGAGGTACGAACAGTCCAGGGCCGCCATATGGAGCAGGGGCGGCAGCAGCAGCGGCAGCACGATGTCGGGGTTGAGGGTGTAGTGCGGCACCCCGGGGAGGTAGGAGGCGACCAGCCCCGCCGCGACCACCAGCAGGGGGGCGGCCACGGGCGTCCTGCGGGCCGCCCCGCTGACGGCGGCGCTGACCGCGATCAGCGCCACCAGCGGCAGTGCCTCCATGCGCCTCGCCTCCCGCACGCCCTTCTCACCAGGAAGGTCCGCCGTGATCGCCGTACCGTGGCCATCATGAGTGGTTGCCCGCACGCAGCAGCGCTGCCCCGCCCGGAGCCGACCCCGTTGAGCGACACCTGTCCGGAGTGCCTCGCCGCCGGGACGGTCCCGGTCCATCTGCGGCTCTGTCTGGTCTGCGGCCATGTCGGCTGCTGTGACTCATCCCCGCTGCGGCACGCCAGCGCGCACTTCGCGCAGACCGGTCACCCGGTGATGCGCAGCTTCGAGCCGGGCGAGTCCTGGCGCTGGTGCTTCGTCGACACCACCCTGGTCTGACACCACCCCGTCGCGGCCGGCCGCCGTTCCGGAGGGGACCCGTCGCGGACGGCCCCCCTTCCGGGAGGGCCGCTCCGCCGACCGGGTGACCGCGCACACCTCCCTCACGACGGCCCGGATCGAAGACCTACGCGTAGTGCGAACTAGGGTTCGACACCTGACGGTCTGGGTACGTCAACCCTCCGCCACGTCCTCGCAAAAGGCCCCCGCAGACCTCTAGCCACTGTGTGTGCTCATATGCCTACCATGAGTGACAGCGACCGAGTCCGTCGAAGGTGGGGGCCCGGCGACAGCGCACCACGGATCGCGATAGCGTCGCCGGGCCAGTAACGGCCGCGCGCCGACCGCGCGGCCACGGCCC
>NZ_JBHVHF010000339.1:0-7670 GCF_042800315.1 Streptomyces sp. NPDC057638 | reverse complement strand
CCCCTCCGGTCCTCGGACCGGAGGGGCCATCCGTCGTTCCGGGGCGCCGGGGGTCCGGCTCGGCTGGGTGCGCCCGGCTCGTACGCGGGGGGCACGCCGGAGCGGGGGCGTGCGACGGCCGGAATACGCCGTACGGCCCCGGCTGTCCACGCGGACGTTCTACGCCGTGCCACCGCCGGTCGGAGCGGTACGGAACAGCCGCCGACCGCTCGCGCAAGGGCGCGGGACGCTCTTGTGCATGTGCCCCCGCCCGGCGTAAAAGCGACTCGCCGTAATCTCACTCGTTCGGGTGAGAAGGGAGGCCGGGATCGTCCCAGGCGCCGACCCGGTGGACAGAATCGACCCCGCCATCCGGCGCCCCTGATGCGCCATCCCGTGCCGAAAGGGGGCCCGAGTGATCCGTATCGGGTCATTACGTCACGTGATCACCGGCCGGTCCGCGAGGGCGGATCCCGCGCGCGGTCCCGGCGCCGACGCGCGGGCGCGCCACCGATCCCTGGTGCGCCGGGGCGCGGACCGGGTGAATCGTTCGCCCGCCGCCCGTGCCACCGTCAAGGCGGCCGCCAAACCCCGGGCCCGGCCCGTGGCGAAGGACCGCCGGGGCCGTCCGGCTGGGGGAGCGGTCCCGCACACCCGAGGTCGCCGCCGATGTCCCCCCATCGCCCGGCTGCGCCGGCTGCTGCCCGTCGGGGTGCCCGCCGTCTGTGGCGCCGCCCTGCTGACCTGGCGGGTCGCGCTGCCGTCCGACCACCCCGAGAGCCTGGGTGAGCGGCTCGTCGCGGGCTTCGTCCTGCTCTCCGTCTCGACCGGGCTCGCCCTCGGCGTCCACCGTCAGATGGGCCGTGAGCTGCGGCGGGTGCGCGCCGTCGCCCACGCGGCCCAGGCGGTGCTGCTGCGCCCCCTGCCGCCGCGTCTCGACGGACTCACCCTCGCCGCCCGGCAGATCGCCGCCGACCGCGCCGCCACCGTCGGCGGGGATCTCTACGAGGCGGTGGCCACCGCGCACGGCGTCCGGGTGGTCATCGGGGATGTCCGGGGGCACGGTCTGCCCGCGCTCGGGGCCGTCGCCACGGTCCTCGGCGCCTTCCGGGAGGCCGCCTACGACGAGCCGGACCTCGGCGGTGTGCTGCGACGGCTGGACCGGGCGCTGCTGCGGCGGCTGCGGGAGCGGACGCGCGCCGCCGGGGCGGACGCCTCGGCGGCGGAGGAGTTCGTGACCGTGCTGCTGATGGAGATAGACCACGGCGGCCGGATCCGGGCGCTCAACTGCGGTCACCCCTGGCCGTACCGGTTCGGGCCGCGGACCCGGCCGATGTCACGGGCCGTGCCGCTGCCCCCGCTCGGACTCTTCCCGCTGCCCGCCGCGCTCCCTCCGTATCCCTGCGGACGGCTGCTGCCGGGGGAGTCGCTGCTGCTGCACACCGACGGGGTCACCGAGGCACGGGACGCCTCCGGGGCCTTCTTCGCGCTGGAGCCCGCGCTCGCCCACAGCGCCTCCGGTTCGCCGGAGAGCGTGGTGGCCCGGGTCTCCTCGGCGCTGCTGCGGCACACCTCCGGGCGGCTCTCCGACGATGTGGCGCTGGTGGCGCTCCGCAATGACCGGGTACGGGTGGGGACGGGACGGCGCCGGCCGCCGCGCCCCCACCCCGAGTCCTGGCCCCAGGGACGGTCGGGCGCCCCGCTGTAGGGCTCAGTCGTACGGGTAGAAGCCCGAGCCGGACTTACGGCCGAGGCGGCCCGCGTCCACCATCCGCTGGAGCAGCGGGGGAGCGGCGTACAGCGGCTCCTTGAACTCGGCGTACATCGAGTCCGCCACCGACGCGACCGTGTCCAGGCCGATCAGATCGGCCAGCTTCAGCGGGCCCATCGGATGGGCACAGCCCAGCTCCATCCCGTTGTCGATGTCCTCGCGGCTGGCGATCCCCGACTCGAACATCCGGATCGCGGAGAGGAGATACGGGATGAGCAGGGCGTTCACCACGAAGCCCGAACGGTCCTGGGCGCGGATCGGGTGCTTGCCGAGCACCTGCTGGACCATGGCCTCCGAGCGCTTGATGGTCTCCTCGGAGGTGGTGAGCGCGGGGATCAGCTCGACCAGCTTCTGCACCGGGGCCGGGTTGAAGAAGTGGATCCCGATGACCTGGTCCGGCCGGGAGGTGGCGACCGCCAGCTTCACCAGCGGGATGGAGGAGGTGTTGGAGGCGAGGATCGCGTCCTGACGCGTCACGACCTGGTCGAGGACCTGGAAGATCTCGGTTTTGACCTGCTCGTTCTCCACCACGGCCTCGATGACGAGATCACGGTCGGCGAACTCGCCGAGGTCGGTGGTGAAGCTGAGCCGGGCCAGGGTGGCGTCCCGCTCCCCTTCCGTGATCTTGCCCCGCTCGGCCGCCTTCGCCAGCGAGTTGTACAGCCGTGTCCGGCCGATCTCCAGGGCCTCGCCAGTGGTCTCGGCGACCTTCACCTCCAGGCCGCTGCGGGCGCACACCTCCGCGATGCCCGCGCCCATCTGGCCACAGCCCACCACTCCGACGCGTGCAATGTCGGCCATTGAGTCCGTCACCTCATGCCTTTCGCTGGTCCTGTGCTGCTCTTGAGCTGCCTGTGGCGGGATGGTCACGCGTGGTGTGCCCGGATCCGCCCGACCCCCGACGGTACCCGGCGGGTGGGTGTCGGCGGCCGTCAGGGGCGGGCATGCTGGGCGAGCGGACGACGGGAGACGGGGTGACGCATGGCGAAGAACACCGGCATCGGCGGACTCGGCGGGATCGGCGGGATCGGCGAAAGCGCGGCAGAAGGGCGCGGGATCGGGCGGAGGGGCATCATGGCCGGGGCCGCCGGGGTCGCGGCCGGGCTGGTCACGGCCGGTGACGCGGTCGCGGCGCGGCCGGCCCGGCCGGTGCCCTCGCCGGGCGCGGGGCGGCACCACGCGAGGGAGCGGGAGTTCCGCGGGATGTGGGCGGCGACCGTCACCAACCGTGACTGGCCCTCCCGGTCCGGACTGACCGCCGCCCAGCAGCGGGCCGAGCTGCTCGCGCTGCTCGACACGGCCGTCGCGCGCAGGCTCAACGCGGTCGTCCTCCAGGTCAGGCCGACGGCGGACGCCTTCTGGCCCTCACCGCACGAGCCGTGGTCGCAGTATCTGACCGGGACCCAGGGGCGCGACCCGGGCTGGGACCCGCTGGGCACCGCGGTCACCGAGGCCCACCGGCGCGGCCTCGAACTGCACGCCTGGTTCAATCCGTACCGGATCGCCACCCATACCGACCCCTCCCGGCTGGTCGCCGGGCACCCGGCGCGACGCCACCCGGAGTGGGTCCTCCCGTATGGCGGGAAGCTCTACTACAACCCGGGGATCCCCGAGGTCCGCGCCTTCGTCCAGGACGCGATGATGGACGCGGTACGGGGGTACGACATCGATGCCGTCCACTTCGACGACTACTTCTACCCCTATCCCGTGGCCGGGCAGGTCTTCGACGACGAGGCGACCTACCGGCGCTATGGCGCGGGCTTCGCCACCAAGGCCGCCTGGCGGCGGGAGAACATCGATCTGCTGGTGCGGGAGATGGCCGGGCGGATCGCGGCCGAGGCACCGGGGGTGCGCTTCGGGATCAGCCCCTTCGCCGTCTGGCGCAACCGCGCCACCGATCCGCTCGGCTCGGACACCCGGGCCGGGGTGCAGACCTATGACGACCTCCACGCCGACACCCGCCGCTGGGTGAAGGAGGGCTGGATCGACCATGTGGTGCCCCAGGTCTACTGGCACATCGGCTTCGCCGCCGCCGACTACGCCAAGCTGCTGCCCTGGTGGAGCGAGGTGGTCCGGGGCACCGGCGTCACCCTGTACATCGGCGAGGCCCTGTACAAGGCGGGCGACCCGGCGCAGCCCGCGCCCTGGCAGGACCCGGCGGAGCTCTCCCGGCATCTGACGCTGGCCCGGACCCATCCGGAGGTGCGGGGGCACTGCTTCTTCTCCGCCAAGGAGGTGGGGGCGGACCGCAACGGCGCGATGGCACGGGTCGTCGCCGACCACTACCAGCCGCGGGCGCGGCCGCCGCGCTGAGCGGCGCGGCGCTCACGGTCCTCATCCAGCACGCGCTACCGCGCGCCCGGGGCCTGTTCGCGGGTCCCGGGCGCCTGGGTTGCGAGGTTCAGACGGTTTCGTGTGGCCGGACGACGGTGTCGGGGCCCGGGGACATCACCGTCTCGTGCCCGTCCTCGAAGCGGACGCGGTACGGGGGAGTGCCGTCAGGCCCCAGCACGGTGACGATTTCGGCGACCCGGTCGTGCTGGCCGACGACCCTGCCGTGCACCAGCAGCTTGTCGCCCACGGTGGCATGCATGGGAGCACCTCCTCCACGGATGGTCCGTCTGTTTGATTTTAGTCGTTATCTCCCTTCAGGGCGCCTTTGTGGCCGTCGCTGTACGCGTGGTTCGGAGGAGGCCGGGTGAGGGCTCCCGCGGTCAGCTGCGGGCGCGCTGGGTGACCGCGATACAGACCAGGACGCCCGCCGCCGCCAGGGGCGCGGCCGGGGCGAGCCGTTCCCCGAGCAGCGCCACCGACCAGACCAGCGTCAGCAGCGGCTGCGCGAGCTGGAGCTGGCTGGCGCGGGCGATACCGATGGCGGCCATGCCCCGGTACCAGACGTACAGCCCCAGGAAGGTGGAGACCGCCGCGACCCAGACCAGACCCGTCACGCCCCGGGCCGTCAGCTCCACCGGCTCGATGGAGAGCGCCACCGCCGCGCCCGTCAGCGACAGCGGCAGACACAGCAGCAGCGCCCAGCCGATCACCTGCCACCCGGGCATGTGCGCGGCCAGCCGTCCGCCCTCGGTGTAGCCGACGGCGCAGACCAGCAGTGCGCCGAAGAGGTAGAGATCGCCCCGCTGGAGGGAGCCGCCGCTCTCGGCGACGGTGAAGCCGAGGACCACGGCCGCCCCGGCCACCGCCGCGCCCCAGAAGGTACGCGAGGGGCGCCGACCGGTCCGCAGCGCCGCGAAGAGCGCGGTGGTCAGCGGCAGCAGTCCCACCACCACGGCGGCGTGGGAGGTGCTGGAGCTCTGGAGGGCGAGCGTCGTCAGCAGCGGGAAGCCGATGACCACCCCGCAGCCGACAGCCACGAGCGGGCCCCAGTGGCGGCGGTCGGGCAGCGGTACCCGCCGTGCCAGCAGGAAGCCGCCCGCGATGAGCGCGGCGAGCACGCTCCGCAGCGCCACCAGGGACCAGGGGCCGAAGGAGTCCAGGCCCCAGACGGTGGAGGGGAAGGTGAGGGAGAAGGCGAGGACGCCCAGCGCGGCGAGCAGGGTGCCGCCGCGGGCGGCCGGGGGCGTGGCGGTGGGCGGTGGGGTCGCTGCGGGTGAGGCGGCTGGGGCGGGTGTGGCTGGGGGGTCGGTGGGCGAGCCGGACGCGGTCGGGTGCGCGGCAGTCTCCGTGACCGTCGTGGACCGGTCCGTCGTGCACCGGTCCGCCGTGGAGGTCTTCGCCATCGCGGTGGCGGTCGGACGGCCGCTGACCGCTATCGAGACCTGCGCAGTAGCGCTATCCTGAGCTTTCATGCACCAGCGTAGCAGCGTGGCCGAACTGGCGGATTCCCTGCGAGAAGAGCTGAACCGCTACTCTCCAGGTGGAAAGCTGCCATCGAGTCGAGCCCTGGTGGAGCGCTACCGGGTCTCCCCGGTCACCGTCTCCCGGGCCCTCGCCCAGCTCACCGCCGAGGGGCTGGTCATCACCCGCCCCGGCGCCGGGGCCTTCCGGGCCCACCCGCGCACGGGCGCCGGGCCCGTGGGCGACACCCGCTGGCAGGAGGTCACCCTCAGCGCGGACCCCGTCGGTGAACCCCTGCCCCGTACCGTCGACGCCTCCGGGGTGCTGGTGACGCTGGCCGCGCCACCGCCCGGCGTGATCGAGTTCAACGGCGGCTATCTCCACCCCCAGCTCCAGCCGGAGCGGGCCATGGCCGCCGCCCTGGCGCGGGCCGGGCGGCGGCCGGGGGCCTGGGGGCGCCCGCCCGTCGAGGGCCTGCCCGAATTGCGCGAGTGGTTCGCCCGTTCCGTCGGAGGGGCGGTCGGCGCCGCGGACGTCCTGGTCACGGCCGGGGGACAGACCGCGCTCACCACCGCCCTGCGGGCCCTCGCCCCGCCCGGCGCGCCCGTCCTGGTCGAGTCACCGACCTACCCCGGGCTGCTCGCCATCGCCCGCGCCGCCGGGGTGCGGCCGGTGCCGGTGCCGCTGGACGGGGACGGGGTCCGCCCCGAACTGCTCGCCGCCGCCTTCCGTGCCACCGGCGCCAAGGTCTTCGTCTGCCAGCCGCTCTTCCAGAACCCCACCGGGACCGTGCTCGCCGCCGAGCGCCGCCCCGAGGTGCTGCGGATCGCCCGGGAGGCCGGGGCCTTCGTCATCGAGGACGACTTCGCGCGCCGACTGGTCCACGAGGACGCCGGACCACCGCCCCGGCCGCTCGCCGCCGACGACCCGGATGGTGTGGTCGTCCATGTCAGCTCGCTGACCAAGGTCACCTCGCCGAGTCTGCGGGTGGGGGTGCTGGCGGCGCGCGGGCCCGTGCTGGAACGGCTGCGGGCCATCCAGGTGGTGGACACCTTCTTCGTCCCCCGGCCGTTGCAGGAGGCGGCGCTCGAACTGGTCGGGTCGCCCGCGTGGAACCGTCATCTGCGCCGGGTGGCGGGCGAGCTGACGGCCCGCCGGGACACGCTGGTGACGGCGGTGCGCACCGGGCTGCCGGAGCTGGAGCTCGCCCATGTGCCGTCCGGGGGGTACCACCTGTGGCTGCGGCTGCCCGACGGCGCCGACGAGTCCGCGCTGCTCGCCGCCGCGCTGCGGGCGGGGGTCGCGCTGGCGCCCGGCCGTCCCTACTACTGTGCCGAGCCGCCGGGCGGCCATGTCCGGCTCAGCTTCGCCGGGGTGGCGGGCCTGCCGGAGATCGTGGAGGGCGCGCGCCGACTGCGGGCCGCCGTCGACGAGGCGCTGGGCTGAGTGCCGCCGACGCTCCCCGCCTCTCACATCTCTCCCGCCTCACTCGTGTTCGCTGTCTCCTCCGCCGCCTGCCGACGGCGGTGGGCGGCGACACGCTCGCGGGTGGCGCACCGCCGGGCGCAGTAGCGGCGGTCCTGGCCGCCGCCCAGAGTGAGGAAGACCCGGCCGCAGCGGGCGGAGGCGCAGACACCACCCGGTGGCTTCTGCCGGTCCCAGAGCAGCACGGTCAGCGCCAGGCAGGACGACGCGAGCAGCCACTCACCCCAGGGCGCGTCGTCGGAACCGTCGAGGTGCGGATGCCCGGAGCGTGTGCTCGGCGCCGCCCCCCTCGTCCTCGCCGTCGCACTGGCGCTCGCCGCCACCACCCACCCCGTGGCACTCGTCCTCGCCGTGGTCCTGGCCGGTGCCGTCGAAGGCCCCCAGCTGACCGCCCTGTTCGCGGTACGTCACCGGGAGGCCCCGCGCCGGCTGCGCGCCCAGGTCTTCACCACCGGCGCCAGTCTCAAGCTCACCGGGTTCGCGCTCGGGGCCGCCCTCGCGGGCCCCCTTCTGGCGGTCTCCCTGCCGCTGGCCCTGCTGACGGCGGCGGGCATCCATCTGGCGGCGGCGCTCTGGTTCGCCCTCTGGCCGCCGCGCGGACCCGGCACCGGGGGAGCTGTGTCCGGACCCGGGTCCGGGG
>NZ_JBHVHF010000338.1:0-7677 GCF_042800315.1 Streptomyces sp. NPDC057638 | reverse complement strand
ACGCGACAGCGTCCGGCCTCTTCCGCGTTCCCGTGCCGACGTCGTCGGGGGCGCATGGTGCTCGGCCTTACCGGCCCGGTGCCAGCGTGTCCAGATCGAGGCTGATCTCGAACGGCAGGGACCGCTTGAGTGTGTGGCGGAAGATTCCCGCCGGGGCGTACGAGCCGGTCGGCTCGTCGAGCTCGTAGACGTGCACGGCGGGGACGGTGTCCTCGTCCTCGACGCACCAGTAGTGCCGGATGCCGGCCTCGGCATACTTCCGGAGCTTGACCGTCCGGTCCCGGTGCGCGGATTCCGGTGAGACGACCTCGACGACGAGCTGGACGTCTCCGGGGCTGAACCAGGTGCAGTCGGGGTCGTATGGGGCTGTGGTCACCACGAGGTCCGGCTCGGGGCGGTTGCGGTCATCGAGGCGGATGGTCATCTCCCGTTCGACCTCGAAGCCGACGGGCGCCTGCGCCATGAGTGAGGTGGTCAGGGCGGTGACGAGGCGGCCGTGCCAGGAGCGCTGGGGCGACATCATGAATACCAGGGCTCCGTCGATCAGCTCGGTGTGGCGCGGCGCTTGCGGCAGGCGGTCCAGGTCCTCCGCGAACCAGCCTTCCAGGCGCGGTGGGTGCATCCAGTCAGGGAGTGCGGTCATGGCTTCACCGTAGCGGGCCGCGGCTCCGGCCGAGGAGCGAACGGTCCCGGCGAGTGGCGCTCCGGTGACACGCCGTGCCACTCCGCCGGGCGAGGCGCACCTGGCCAGTCACACGGCCGCGACGCTCAAGGTCGCGCCAGCCAGGGTGCGGAGCCTCTCCCGTGTCTCGGTATCGGTCGAGTACACCACCGTCCCGATCATGCCTCGCGTCAGCAGGACCTTGTACGTGTTGCGGATCAGCCGGTCCACATCCGCGTCCGGGGTGGACTTCTTGAAGACCGGATCCCTGGACGCCGTACGGTCGGTGACCCAGCGGTCGCCTCGCCACACGAGGTCGGGACCTATGATGACGCCGCTCCAGTCGTACTCGAACCCCTGTGCCGTGTACACGCAGCCCACCTGCCCGAAACCGGCGGGATCGGTCGCCCACAGCGCGGCTGGAGGCGCGCCCGCGACGGACCGGTCACCGAAGACGTTCCAGGGCCGTTCCCACTCCCCGATGACGACGTCCGCGGGCAGTGCCTGCCCGGCCGGCACCTTCTTCGTCCACTTCCAGCAGTAGCCCGCGGACATACGTGCGCTGTACCCGTCGGAGCGGAAGCCGTCGAGGAGCGACTCCAACTCCTGAGGGCTGTCCGCGATCACGAGCCGCATCTTGTCGTCGGGTTCCCACACCACCGGGCCGCCCGGCTCAAGCCCCAGCAGCCGCACCACCCAGCGCAGGTACGCATCGCTGCCACCACACCGGAACTGGCTGTCCAGCGGCACCACCCGGCAGTGGAGCCCCTTCTTCGCGGCGGCCGCCTCGATCTCCGCGACCGTGCCCATCTCGCCGGGCCGGACGACCTGGTGCTCGTCGAGCAGGAAGACGGGAACGCGTGCCACGTCGATGAGTTCCTCGATCTGGGCCTTGCCCGTGCGGTTCGACGCCGGTGTGTAGCGGTTGGCCGATGTCTCCCGGATACGGTGCGCCTCGTCGCAGATCAGGACGTCGAGGCTGTTGCGCTCGGCGGTCATGAAGCTGTTGAAGTACTTGAAGAGGTCCTGCACCTCACGCTTCCGGGTCCCCGCGACCTTCCGCATGGTCGTCGTGAACGAGCTGGAGCCCGTCGCGTGCAGCGTGGTGGTGCCCTGCCGGTACAGCTCACCGAGGAGCGACAAGGCGATGACGCTCTTGCCGGTGCCCGGCCCGCCGGTGACGATCACGACTTCCTTGTGGTCGGACCGCTTGGCGCGGCGGACGGCGTTGAGCACAGTGCGGTACGCGATCTGCTGCTCGTCCAGCAGGACGAACTGCTCACGCTCACGAACCTCCTGGGCGGCCACCGCCATGAGCTGCCTGGACGGGCCGACCTTCCCGTTGGCGAGCTCGTCCGCGGCCGAGGCACCTGACTCCGGCGACAGTTTCGAACGCAGGAAGTCGATGAATTCACCGCGTCGCGCACCGACGAAGAGCTGGCCGTACTGGTCCTGTTCGGCCTCGAAGAGCCCGCTGACGCCGAACTCGGTGGCGTTGTGCAGGTAGGCGGCGCCGTTGACGCGTTCCGGATGCTCGGCCAGGGCTCCGTTGAAGGAGATGAGGTACTCGCAGTAGCCGCGCACCTGGGCGATGGGATTCAGCACGGCCCGGGGGTATGAGTCGAGGCGGCACAGGGACGGATCGTCGTCGTCCGGCTCCGCGCTGCTCCACTGCTTGAGTTCCACGATGACATAGGACGGCAGTCCGGTCGTCGGGTGCACCCCGGCCAGCACCGCGTCGGCCCGCTTGCTGTTCAGCGGCAGTCCGTACTCCAGGAGCACCTCTACCCGCCCGAGGCCGGCATCGTTGAGCGCGCTCGCGAGGACGGGGATACTCCGCTCCCATGAGCGGACCTCGGACCGCCCTGGCTTGTGGCCGTGTACGTGGACGAACTGCTCCGTCAGTCGGAAGAACAGCGCACCAGAGTGGCACTCTGCGGCGACCGCCGCGGCGGAGTCGCGGAACAGCAAGGTATGCCCCCAGGCAGCACGGAAAAAGCCGTGCGGGTGGGGGCATGTCCTTCGTGACTTCGCCGAAGCGAAGCGGAAGCCCGTCGGGCCGCGATGACGTTCCGTAGATTACCGCGAAGGGCATCCGCGTACCCCGAAGGTCACGTCGCGCACATCTCCGGGGAGGGCGCGCGGTGCCCTGGCAACGGCTGGTCCACGACTGGGCGGCCTGGGCGGGGGGTTGGTCCCTGGATATCGGTGGGCCGAGGGGGGCATGGGCGGATCGAGGGCAGCCGATCGGGCGGCCGAGGGCAGGTCGTCGGCGGGCCGTGAGAGGCGCGCTGTGGGTGTGACGCACGACGGTGACTCAGGGGTGGGACCACTTGGTGCCGTTGGGGGGGCCGTATCCGGCGGGAGCGGGAGCTCGGGCGGTCGGTGAACGCGGTCTCAGTGCGGTGGGTAGGCGGTGCGCGGCGGTGCCGCGTACTCGGTGAGGTGCTCAGGGGGGTCAGGCCACGTCGTCGAGTCGGACCTCGCATGCCCTTTGGATGATGCGAAGGTCCGCGAGCGCGGACTCGTGGGCGTCTTCCGTGGCGGGATCGGCGTCGATGGCCAGGGCGATTTTCGCCGCCAGTTCCGCAATGGCTTCCTTGGGGAGAACGAAGATTCCGTAGCGATGGAATCCCGTGTCGATCCTGTTGTGGAGCAGACGTCTCAGGTCGTCCCAGGTACGGCGTGCCGTCGCGCGACCGTGCGCCCTTTCCTTTCCGTCGGAAGCTGCGCGAACTTCCTCCAGATCTCGGGTCAGCGACTGTGCTGTGGAGTAAATGTGGGTGCAGAGCTTACGTACGCGTGTGTACGTTTTCAGCGATGCCACGGTCACGACGATGATCAGCGTGAAGCTGGCTCCGAGGAGTGGTCCCTTCAGCTTCTCGTCGGTGATGGTGCGATGCAGGAACCAGACCAGCCCGATGATTCCGCACCAGTTCGTGGCCACTCTGAAGAAGGCCGCTCGGGCGATACGCATCCGCAGGTGATCGAGTGGGAAGTCGTCCGGCTCGGAAGATCCTGCTATGAAGACGTAGAAAGCCCATACGGCGATCAGCGGGAGCCCCGCCGCTGATTCGCTCTGCTGAGCCGCGATGGGTATCTGCCACATGGCGAAGGACAAGAGGAAGAGCGGAAGCAGGAAAGCGGAGGCGCCGCTGAGGAGGCGTTTTGTTTTCTCGCTTCGGGATCTCCAGTACGGGGCGATGAGGCCGCGGGATATTTTCGCGCTGACCACGGCGGAGGCGGTGGCTGCCCACGCCCATGTCCCGGCCCGGCCCGAGAGCCAGATGAAGAGCAGGATCCAGGTGAGCGCGAACAGCGCGATGGCGAGGAGGATCCGGGCTGTCCTCGGTAGCCGGTCGATGAGGGTGTTCACCCTCGTGTTCGCCCGCTTGGCCCAGTTGTGAGACTCCGGCATCCGACTCCGTTTCCGCTGTATTGGCCATGCTATGTCCTCGCCTCCGCGACCTCCGCCGCCTCCGTCAGGTCAGCGGCGGGGGTGCGCGGGATGCCGCTCGGTGGGAGTGGGATGCGGGCGGGAGTGGTACGTTATTGGGTACCACTTGAGGGAAGGGATACCCATGTCCATCACCGCCAGTGAAGCCCGCAAGGCGCTCTTCCCGCTGATCAAGAAGGTGAACGACGATCACGACGCGATCGAGATCGTCTCCAAGCACGGGAACGCCGTGCTGATGTCGGCCGAGGACTACGCGGCGCTGCGCGAGGGCTCGTATCTGCTGCGGTCGCCCGCCAACGCGCGGCGGTTGCTCAAGGCGTACGAGAACGCCCTGGCCGGACTCCAGGTGTCCGAGCGTGAGCTGATCGACCCCGACCTCGACCCCGCTGCCGAGCCGGAGACGGGTGCCCGGGCGGCGTGAGACTGGTTTTCGAGGAACAGGGCTGGGAGGACTACACGTCCTGGCTCAGGAGCGACCGCACGATGCTCGCCCGGATCAACCGGCTCATCGAGGACATCAGGCACGATCCCTTCACCGGGGTCGGGAAGCCGGAGCCGCTGAAGTTCCATCTGCCCGGGGCGTGGTCGCGCCGGATCGATGACGAACACCGGCTGGTCTATCTGGTCACGGCCGAGGAGATCATCGTTCTCGCGGCCCGCTATCACTACTGACCGCCTGATGGCGTGATCGCGCGGTTCCTGCTGTCGTGCTCCGTCGGCGCCGCAGACTCGTCCCATGACGACCACCGCTGACGAAGCTCCCCAGGAACGGAAAGAGGACCAGGGCCCCGGGATGAGTGGGGATCTCGCCACCGACCGGCTCCTGGGGCGGTTCGCCGGGGCGCTGGCGCCGCCGTTCGTGCCGCTCGTCGCGCTCTGGGTGCATGGGTCGATCGCCGAGGGCGGTGACTACCGGCCCGGTCGCAGCGATCTCGATCTCGTCGCCGTGCTGGAACGGCCCTGTACGCCCGAGGAGGAGCGGCGGCTGGTCCGGCTCCATGAGCGGTTGCTGATGGAGGAGCCGCTCGCGGGCGGGCTGCACTGTTCGTACCTTCCCCTGGGGGAGCTGGAGGATCCGGACCGTGAGCATCCGGTCTGGGCGCACCGGGAGTACTTCGCCCGTCCGGTCAGCCCGGTCACCCGGCGGGAGCTGCACACCTTCGGGCGGGTGCTGTACGGGCGGCCGGTCGCCGGGCTGCTGCCCGAGGTGACGGACCGGGGGCTGGCGGAGTTCATCGTCGGTGAGCTGCGGGAGGGGATGGCGGAGATCGCCGGGGACCGCGGCGATCTGCTGCTCCAGGATGGATGGCTGGACTACGCCCTGCTCACCGTCGCCCGGATGCACATCACCCTGCGGGACGGCCGGCTGATCACCAAGCGTGAGGCCCTTGAGGTGCTGCGCGAGGAGCTCGGTGCCCCCGTGGAGATCGTCGAGGACATCCGTCGGCGGCGATACGGGGGTGGTGGGGATGGCGCGGCGGAGGAGGCGTGGCGGCGGCGGAGGGCCGGTCTCGCGGCGGAGTTCCTGGGGCCGGCCGTCGAGGCGCTGCTCTCGTCGTACGGGCCGGGCGGGACGGTGGGGATCCGCTGGTCCCCGGGTGATCGAGACTAGACTCGACCCCACCGCGAGCCGCTCCGGGCCGGGCCGGAACCGGCCGTGCCGGGCGCGCTTCAGGGCCGAGGGGGGAGATGTCGTGCCGGGGATGTTCGGGGGCACGGGCGGGAAGTGGTCGGCCCGGAAGGCTGAGCAGGCGTGGCTGCGCGGGATGGATCTGCTGCGTACGGGCGATACGGACGGTGCGGCCGAGCGGTTCGACGCGGCCGTCGACCACGATCCGACCGCCGCCGACGCCTGGCTCGGTCTGCACGCGGTCGGCGAGGCGCGGGACGAGGCGCTGGAGTCCATGGCCCGGGAGCAGCGTTCCTTCGGTGCGCTGCGGCGGAAGTTCCAGCGGCCGCTGCTCTCGCGGTTCTCCATCGGGGCGTACGCGAGTTTCCGGCTGGAGTCCTCGCGGGACCTCTGGCTCGCCGTCGTGGCCCGCCGACTGGACGAGGGGCGGCTGGACGAGGCGGGGATGTCGCTCTCCACCGCCGTGCTGGACTGTGACGAGACCCGGTTCACCTGGGCGCGGTACTCCTTTCTGCGGCAGGACTGGCCGCGTGTCCTCACGGTCGCCGAGGGCATCGGCGACCGTTTCCTGCGCGATGAGGCGCAGTTGTACGTGGCCAAGGCGCTGGTCGTCCAGGAGGTCTTCCACGAGGCCCTCGATGTGCTCACCCCCCTGCCGCGCGTACTCGGCAACGATCCCCGTTTCCTCGGCGAGCTGGCCCATCAGCAGGGGCTCGCGCTGGAGGGCGTCGGGCGCTCGGACGAGGCGCTGAGGAGTTTTCAGCGTGCCTTCCGCTACTACCCGCAGCTCGCGGGGGTGGCCGAGCGGGCCGGGGTGCGGCCACCGGAGGGTGGTGACGAGCCGCCCTCAGAGCCGTCAGAGCCCTCGGCGTCAGGTGCGCCGGGTGGGTCGGGTACGCCGGGCGAGCCGGGTGGGGCGTAGGCGCGGGTCAGGGCGGGCCGGTTCGTCGGCCCGCGCCGCTGAGGAGTCGAGCGCTCTCCGTACGGACGGTGTGAGACCGACCGGTACGCGTATGTGCCGCACCGGTAGGCGAGACCGGTAAGCGACGGATGTGAACGGCCGCTGGTGCGTCCCGGCGCGGATCGGCCAATGTCCCCATTGATGGCCGATGCACCGAGAAACCGCTGGTGAGGCGGTTGGGCGCGGCCATGGGGCGAGCGGAGGGCGCGGCGACCTCGGGGGCTGCTGCGGGCGAGTGAGGGGAATCCAGACGTCCGCCGCGCGGGTTTCATGGCGTGAACGCGTCACCGTGCACGCCCAGGTAAACGGAGGTCGCCCATCCAGCGGGAGGGGCTGTCAGAGTCCCGCCTGAGGTGCCCGACCGGGCACCCGTGGACGGATGAAAGGACGACGCCGTGCGGAAGAGACTCACCACCCTTCTCGCATGCGCCTCACTCGCTGCCATGACACTGGCGGGCCATGCGCAGGCGGCACCGGCCGCCGATCACTCCACCGGCACGGGCGGGGCGCCCGCGGCCGGGGCTGTGGCCGGGCCCCTGGCCAACCAGACCATCTACGCCCCGTTCGTCTTCAACCACAACGACTCCGTCAGCTCCGACACCGCCACGCTGATCATGCAGAGCGACGGCAACCTGGTCATCTACGACGAGTTCGGGCGCGCCCGCTGGGCCTCCAACACGGTGGGCCGCGGCTGGACCGCGCAGTTCCAGCCGGACGGCAACTTCGTCGTCTACACCCGTAGCAACCGCCCGGTCTGGAGCTCGCGCACCCATCGCCACCCCGGCTCCCGGCTGGTCGTCCAGGACGACGGCAATGTCGTCATCTACGACGGAAGCCGGGCGGTCTGGGCCTCCCGCACGGAACACCGCTAGGACGAGAACGCCGCCGGTGCGGGACCGATCCCGGCCGCTGGCACGGCCGCGTACGCGGCATGAAGCCTTCGGGGCCATGGGCGGACGCGCCCATGG
>NZ_JBHVHF010000337.1:0-7700 GCF_042800315.1 Streptomyces sp. NPDC057638 | reverse complement strand
CCCGTCAGCCGGGGCGCCGTGCGGGGCGCGGGTGTTCTCTTTCCGTACGGCTGTTCCGCCGTACGGAGCGGATCACCCGGACGGAAGCGGCGGGCGCGGTCCTCGCGGGCCCGGCCCCCGCTACATCTTCGGCAGCAGCTGACCCGCCAGATCCTGCACCGGCGCGAGCACCCCGCCCGGCGGCGGCTTGAGGAGGTTGCGGTCGATCTCCCCGGTCCCGGCCTTCGGCGCGGAGCCCTGGGGAGCGGTGGCGGAGGCGGCCTGGGCGGCGGTGGCGCCGGTGAGGGCCATCGCACAGGCGACGGCCGCGACGGCGGCGGCGTGAGTCAGTCGAGTCATGCGCTGCCCAACGCGGTGGGCCCGCCCGGGTCACGGCCCGCCCCCGCGGGAGGCCCTCCGGAACCGCCGCTCCGCCCCGCGCGGAACACCGTCCGCTTACATCATGGGCGGTCACTTTGGTGCTTATCCGTTACCGCCCTGGGATTGCGGCGTTGAAGCAGCGTGAAGGCCGCGACTCTGTGGCCGACGAGTGCCGATTCTGCAAGGAGAACTGATGTCGCGTATCGCGAAGGCCGCCGCTGTCGTCGCCAGCTCGGGTGCCCTGCTGGCGGGTGGCGCGGGGCTGGCCGTTGCCGACGCCGGAGCGCACGGCGCCGCTGTCGGCTCCCCCGGTGTCATCTCGGGCAATGCGATCCAGGTGCCGGTCAACATCCCGGTCCAGGTCTGCGGGAACACGATCAACATCATCGCGCTGCTGAACCCGGCCTTCGGCAACACCTGCGCGGTGGTGTCCGGCGGCGGGGCGTACGGCCACTGATCCGTTCCACCCCCGAGCACCGCGGCCTCCCCCCTTCCGGGACGAAGGGGCGAGGCCGCGGTTCTTTTATGCGCTCCGGCCTTCCGCGCGCTCCGAAATCCGCCGTTCAGGCGTACCGGTAGAGACCCCGGTGGTCCATCAGCTCCGAAGGGCGGGCGCCCCACGGGGGCATCGGCTCGTCGAAGGCGAAGACCCGGCCGTGCTGGGGGTCGGACCGGGGCAGGGGCTCGCGGGGAAGGTAGCCCGCCTTCGGATGGGCCCGCTGCCAGCGGTTCCAGAGCAGGTCGATAAAGGAGTGGTGGAGCCAGAAGACGGGGTCGTTGGGCGAGGTGACCCCGACCATGGAGCCGCCGATCCAGCGGTGCACCCGGTTGTGGTTGCGCCAGCGTTGCGGCCCTCCGGCGGACCAGCCCTCGATGTGGTTGCGGAAGCCGGTGCGGGAGGTGGAGTTCCAGGGCGCCGTGTCGTACACCGGCTCCTGGAGCGCCCGGTCGACGTCCTCCTTGGTCGGCAGTCCGAACCGGCCGAAGCTGCGGGTCAGATAGCGACCGTCGATGATGCCCGAGGTGATCCGCCAGTTCCCGTGGCGGTGGGCAAACGGCCCGTCCATCACCTGGCGGTCCCCCAGCCGCCCGTCGCCGCCGAGGAAGTCATCGCCCCAGAGCGCGGCGGCGGGGGTGTTGTCGGTGGTCCAGTCCCAGTAGGGGACGGTGACGGCGGGGTCGATCCGCTGGAGCGACCGTTCGAACTCGATCAGATAGACGCGGTGCCAGGGGAAGAAGGACGGCGTCATATGGGCGGGCCGGGGCCGGTACTCGGCGTCGGTGACGGAGAACTCGGCGTGCATCCGCACGAACTCGTCGTACTCGCCCCTGCGCTTCAGCTCCAGTACCGCCTCCACGAACCGCCGCCGCTCGGCGCGGGTCAGATGGCGCTGGTTCTTGCGGACGGGGACCGGCGGGGCCGCCCTCCGGGTGCGCATGATGTCGGCTCCTCTGCCATGAGGTGGGTGGTCGGTGGATGAGGTCAGTGGTGGCCGTGCGGGGCGTCCCACGCCAGCTGCGCGGTGCCGAGGTCGTCGACCGCCGCGCGGGCCACCTCCCGCAGGGTGGGGAACGACTCGTAGTGGTTGACGTGGCTGAGGTAGCCGCCGTCGGCGCGGCGCATCACCCGCAGCGGGCGGCCGTCGATACGGACCTCCACGCTGGGGGCGGCGGGGTGTTGGCCGTCGCGGCCGGTGGTCATCAGGAGGGTGGCGCTGCCCTGGATCCGGCGGCCCCGGTAGACCTCGGAGAACCGCTCCAGCTCGCGGCCGCGCGGCGCGGCGGGGTCGCGCTCGCGGGTGGTGAGGGGCACGAGCACTCCGGCCGCGCCCGCCACCGCGCCACAGACGACGAGCGCGCGCCGGGTGGGGATCTGACGGGTCATGGGCGACTCCTTCCGGGGGAGGGTGCCGGCCGGGACCGCTCTCCGGTCCGGGGCGGTGTGCTCACCGGTACGGGGGCGGGGCCGGGCGGGCGGGACGGTGGACCGCGCCCGCGCCGGCCGGGCCGACGATCCGATCAACGAGAGGACGCCCCCGGGGTTGCCCCCAGGAGCCCTCACCCTCCACAAGATCGCACAAATAGGGTGAATCACCATCACATCGGGCCGTGTTGCCCGGAGAGCGCTCCCGGAGTGGGCGAGCATGGCCATCCCGCCCCCTGGAGGCACCGTGCCCGCCCCGACCCCCTGGGCCCGCCATGGCTGACCCGGCGCACCCCGGCGCCATCGATCTCGCCGACCCCGCCTTCTGGTCCCTCCCCCGGGACCGGCGGCTGGCCGCCTTCGCGGCGCTGCGGCGCCGGGAGACCCCCGTACGGTTCGGCACCGCGCCCGGCTTCCACGCCCTCGTACGCCACGCCGACGTCCGGGCCGCCAGCCGCGACCCCGCGCACTTCGCCAGCGCGCCCGGGGTGACCGTCCCCGAACCGGCGGCGTGGGCGAAGGCGGTCTTCGGCAACTCGATGGTCAACCTCGACGGCGCCGACCACGCCGCCCTGCGCGGGGTGGTCCAGCGGGCCTTCACCCCCCGGCTGCTGGCGGTGCTGGAGGAACGGGTGCGGGAGATCGCGGCGCGCGCGGTCGCGGAGGCCGCGCGCGAGGGGCCCCGGGACTTCGTGGCGCAGATCGCCTCCCGGGTGCCGTTCGAGGTGATCTGCGAACTGATGGGGGTCCCGGAGCGGGCCCGCGCGGAGATCGCCCGGAGCATCGACGAGGCGTCCCAGAACGTCGGGGTGCGCCGCTCCCGGCTGCGGATCCCGGGGCGGGGGCTCTACGGCCTGGCCCGGCTGCACGGGATGATGGCCGCCGTGGCCCGTGAGCGCCGCCGCCGGCCCACAGGCGATCTGGTCTCGGCGCTGGTCGGGGCCGATGTCGACGGGCAGACGCTCTCGGCCCGCCAGCTGGGCGCCTTCTTCTCGCTGCTGCTGGTCGCCGGGGTGGAGACCACCCGCAACGCCCTGGCCCACGGTCTGGTGCTGCTGAGCGCCCATCCGGACCAGCGGGATCTGCTCGCCGCCGATATCGACCGGTACGCGGACGGCGCGGTGGACGAGATCGTGCGCCACTCGACGCCGATCATCCAGTTCCGCCGCACGGTGGTGGCCGAACGCGAACTCGGCGGACGGCTCTTCCGGCCGGGCGAGAAGGTGCTGCTGCTCTACGCCTCCGCCAACCGCGACGAGGCGGTCTTCGAACGCCCCGACGCCTTCGACATCACCCGCTCCCCCAATCCCCATGTGGGGTACGGAGGGGGTGGCCCCCACTACTGCCTCGGCGCCCATCTCGCCCGCCTGGAGATGACGGCGCTCTTCCGTGAGCTGCTGGACCGCCCGGACCCGGCCCGGTCGGTGGGGGCGCCACGGCTGGTGGACTCCAGCTTCGACAACCGGGTCAGATCGCTGCCCTTCGCCTTCGGTACAAGTACCGGTTCCGGCTGCCGCCCCGGTGGCGTCAGCGGCGGAGCTGGCTCACCGGCAGCAGGACGTGCCCGCAGGTCATGAGGTTCTCGTCGCCGCCGAGGAAGTCCTGGAGCAGCTCCTCGGTGACCTCGCGGCCGGGTGCCGCCTCGGGCCAGGGCCGGGTGGCGATGATCAGATGGGCGTGGCCGCGCAGTTCGGCGGCGGCCAGCCACTCCGGCGGCACCGGGCACTGGGCGCTGAGGTAGGGCAGGGTGAGGACCGCGTGACCGCCCTCGACCAGCAGGCGGACGCCCGCGGCGGGCGGGGAGTGGGTGGCGTCGGTCATCGCGGGACCGACGGAGAGCCCCAGTTCCTCGATCATCGCGACCATCGCGGCACTGGCGGCGGCGGGCCCGGCCTGTCCGTCGCCGAGCGTATAGACCAGCAGATACGGCGTGTTGTGCCCGGCCTGGGGGTCACCGGTCCAGCCGAGGACGGTGAGGGTGCCGAAGTGGGGGCGGTGGACCGGGCTCTGGGTGGGGTTCGCAGTGGTCATGGCTCGGCACCCTAGGGCCTGCCGGTGCGCGTCACCGCGTCCGTTCACCTGGATGGCGGATGCTGGAGCCGCCATCCGGCAGTCGCCTCGCCGACGGTGCCGAGGACCCGTACGATGCGCGCCTTCTCCGGTACGGCGAAGACCAGCCAGCCGGTCTTCTGCTCGCCCGCCGCGAGGCTCCCCCAGGCCAGCGGGGAGCCGGTGGTGAGGGTTCCGGTGCGGACCGGACGGTAGCGGGTGCCGGTGCCGTCGAAGGCGTGGAGAGCGCCCCCGGCCAGGTCATAGGCCCGGCCCCCGACATTGACCAGTTCGACCTCGGCCCCGACCCAGCGGGTGCCGTCCTCCGGTTCCGCGCCGGTGCGTACGGGCACGGCCGGGTCGACCCAGCCCTTGACCCGCATCCGCAGCCGCTCCCCCCGGGCGGATCCCCGCAGGTCCACGCTGTCACCGAACCAGGCGCCCGTGGCCGTGCGCCGCCCCTTCGGGTCGGAGACCGCCGGGTCGGGGTTGTCGGCGGCGGCCCGGCAGCCCGTGCCGCCGAACGCCAGCGCCGCCAGCAGCAGCGCGGAGGCCAGGTGTCGCATCTGTCCCCTTATGAGGCGAACTTTTTTCCGTATCATCGCGGCTCTCCTCCGCCACCGCCCGCCGACGGGCCGGTGTCGCGGGACGGAGTCGCCCGGAGGGCCGAGAGCCACCAAGGAACTCCAAGGAACACTGAGGAACACCGAGAGACACCGAGAAACACTGAGAAACACCGATGGGGGAGACGCGCTGGGGGCGCGTGCCGGGGGATACGCGCCGGGGGCGCACCTCAGGTGGTGGTAGCGGCGGGAAGGACGGTCAACGGCGGGGGTGCCGTACAGCCCTCCGCAGGAACGCTTCGTCGTCGGCGGTGGGGCCGCCGGGGCACGTGACCTCACCGGCGGGGTGGGCGTTGGCCGACATATGGGAAGGACATCCGCGGCAGCGCCCTGGGAGCGCGTGCCGACGCCCTCAGCCCCGCATCCGAGCCCCCGTCCGTATCCGTATCCGCCCGCGCATCCGTATCCGCCCGCGCCTTCGCCCCCACCGCCCTCTCCACCCGCCGGTCCGCCGCCGCGTCCGCACCCATCCGCGCACGGTCAGCCACGGCACGAGCCACGGCCGCCGACGGGGCTGATGGGTTCCCTGGGTTCCCTGGGACACGAAGGCGGCCGTGGTGACGACGTACCGATCTATGAGCGGCTCACCCAGGAGTGGGCGGGCGCCGGGCGGACCCTGCCCGGCGTGCCCGACGGGGAGTGGAGCAGGCTGACCCAGTTCCCGCCCCCGCTGCTCGCCAACCCCTCCTTCGTACCCCATCGCCCGCCGCCGCCCTGACCGGCCGAGTGGGGGTCGGAAGGACCGAGACGGTCAGGAGGGAGACAGGGCCCGGTCGGGCACGGCGGCGGGGACGGGACGGGCGCCGAGCCTGCGCCGCACCCCGCCGACCAGACGGCGCGCGGTGAAGTCCGCCCCGTACACGAAACGCATCGACGGGCCGAATGTCGGCGCCGTCAGCAGCCCCGCGAGGAACAGCCCCGGGCTGGACGACTCGAACCGGGCGCTCAGCGCGGGCGCTCCCCCGCCTCCCATGGTCGTGAGGGAGCCGCGCAGCACCGGGTCGAGCAGCTCCAGCCGCCCGAGGTCACAGCTGAAGCCGGTGGCCGCGATGACATGGTCGGCCACCACCTCGCGGGGGGTGCCGTCGGGCGCCGTCAGCGGCAGCCGGACCCGGCGCCCGTCGAGCCGGGCCGGGCCCAGGGTGTGGCCGAGCAGCGCCGGGACCGCCGGGAGACAGCGGTCCCGCAGCCACCAGGCGCCCGCGGGCCCCAGCGCGGTGCGGGCGATCCGCTCCCGGGTCGCGGTCGGCAGCATCCGTACCGCCCAGGGAAGTTCGGAGTAGATCCAGCTGGACCAGCCGGTGCCCAGTCCGCTGTGCGGGGAGCGCAGGGCACGCGCCCGGGGGCGCGCCAGGGGCTCGGGGAGGGTGTTCCAGGTCAGGCTGTGGGCGCGGGCCACCAGGCGGGGCCGGGCACCGTGTTCGGCCAGCAGCGCCGCCGTCTCCAGCGCCGCCTGTCCCGCGCCGACCACCACGACGTCCTGGCCGCGGAAGGGCGCGAGGTCGCGGTGGGCGCTGGAGTGGGAGAGATACGGCGCGGGCAGCCCGGCCAGCTCCGCCGGGATCCGGATGAACGGCATCACCCCGACGGCGAGCGCTACGGTCCGGGCCCGCAGCCGCTGCCCGTCCTCGGTCTCCAGGTGGTAGCAGTCCACCCCCGGGTGGAGCCGGACCACCATCCGCTCGTCGATCTCCGGCACCGCGCGTTCGGCGAACCACATCCCGTAGTCGGTGAAGGTGGAGATCGCCAGCGGCTGGCCGTGGGCGGGGGTGAAGCCGCGTTCGGCGCCGTAGTGGTCGAGGGTGTGAGTGCCGCCGGGGGTGGAGAGATGGGAGGCCCAGGGCTCGGACTTGAGGAACATGCCCGCGGGCATGTTCTCGCGCCAGGAGGCCATCGGGCGGCCGAAGATCCGCACCGGGATCCCGGTGGCGGCGGCGTGGGCCGCGAGGGAGAGCCCGTAGGGTCCGGCACCGATCACGATCAGGTCGTCCATGGTGGTGTCCTTCATCGGGGGAGGCGGAGAGAGCTGAGGAGACGCCGCAGGAGGGGGCTGGGGGTGGAGTCGGTACGGCGGGGGGTGCGGGCGGCCGTACGCCGCAGGGCGGAGCGCGCGCCCTTCGCCAGGCCCCGGCCGAGCCAGGCGCGGGTCATGGCGAGAAACGGCCAGGGGTCGTCGCCCGCGAACCAGGCGGTCTCCACCCCCTGTCCGGCGGCGGCCGTCCGCCGGGGCCCGGCCGGGGCGCCCCGCCGGGGCACGGCGGAGGCCAGCGACGACAGCACGGCGTAGTTCTCGGCCACGAAGACCCGGCCGGGGCGGCCGGGCTGCCGGGGCACGGGCTGTCCGGTGAGATCGAGGTAGAGCGCGCGGACGACGTCGAGACCGCCCGCCGAGGTGAAGAGCCGGAACTGGGCACCGGGCCGGGGGTTGACGTCGAGCAGCTGGTAGAGCCCGGTGCCCGGCTCGCGCCGGAAGTCGAGGTCGAGGATGCCGTGGTAGCCGACCTGGGCGGCGAGCCGGAGCGCGGCGGCCTCGATCCGGGGGTTGGGCTGCCAGCGCCCCTTGGCGGTGAGTCCGGTCCGGACCGGCCAGGACAGTTCCTTGCGACCGCTGCCGCCGAGGAGACAGGAGCGGGGACCGGCGAAGTAGCCGTGGAAGAACCAGTCGCCGTCGGGGGTGTCGGGGAGGTAGCGCTGGAGCAGCAGTCGGCCGCCCGCGCCCTCGCCGTGGGTGAACAGGGCGCGGG
>NZ_JBHVHF010000336.1:0-7803 GCF_042800315.1 Streptomyces sp. NPDC057638 | reverse complement strand
GGGGTACTGGAGGACTCGTCGGCGCAACGATTGCGCGACCACGACGTGGTGTTCCTGGCCCTGCCCCACGGCCAGTCCGCCGCGCTGGCACAGCGGTTGGAGCCCGACACCCTCGTGGTGGACTGCGGGGCGGACTTCCGGCTGCGGGACCCCGCCGACTGGGAGCGGTTCTACGGCTCCCCGCACCCCGGCACCTGGCCCTACGGGCTGCCGGAACTCCCCGGCGCGCGGGAGGTGTTGAAGGGCGCCACCCGGATCGCCATGCCCGGCTGCTATCCCACGGCGGTGACGCTCGCGCTCCATCCGGCCTTCCGGGCCGGGCTCGTGGAGCCGGAGGCCGTCGTGGTCGCCGCCAGTGGCACCTCCGGCGCGGGCAAGGCGGCCAAGCCGCACCTGCTGGGCTCCGAGGTGATGGGCTCGATGACTCCGTACGGCGTCGGCGGCGGTCACCGGCACACGCCCGAGATCGCGCAGAACCTGTCCGAGGCCGCGGGTGAGCGGATCACCGTGTCCTTCACCCCGACGCTGGCGCCCATGCCGCGGGGCATCCTCGCCACGTGTTCGGCACGGCTGCGCCCCGGGATCACCCCCGAGGCCGCGGCCAAGGCGGCGCGCGCCGCGTACGAAGGGGCCTACGGCGACGAGCCGTTCGTCCGGCTGCTGGACGAGGGGCGGTGGCCGACGACGGCCGCCGTCCTCGGCTCCAACACGGTCCAGGTGCAGCTGACCGTGGACCCCGTCGCGCACCGGCTGATCTGTGTGAGCGCGATCGACAATCTGACGAAGGGCACCGCCGGTGGCGCGGTGCAGAGCATGAACATCGCCCTCGGCCTGCCCGAAGGAATGGGCCTGCCCATGAATGGAGTGGCTCCGTGAGCGTGACCGCTGCCCAGGGATTCCTCGCGAGCGGGGTCCCCGCCGGGATCAAGGAATCCGGCGACCGGGACCTGGCCCTGGTGGTGAACCGCGGACCGTCGCGGGCCGCCGCGGGCGTCTTCACCTCCAACCGGGTCCAGGCCGCGCCCGTCCGCTGGTCCCGGCGGGTGCTGGCGGACCAGAGCCTGGCCGCCGTCGTCCTCAACTCGGGCGGGGCCAACGCGTGCACCGGCCGGGTGGGCGAGGCGGACACCCGCGCGATGGCCGAGGCCACCGCGCTCGCGGTGGGTGTGGCGGCCGAGGAGGTCGCGGTGTGCTCCACCGGCCTGATCGGTGTCACCCTGCCCATGGACCGGGTCACCACGGGCATCACCACGGCCGCGGCCGGGCTGAGCGCCGACGGCGGCGAGGACGCGGCCGTCGCGATCAAGACGACCGACTCGGTACACAAGACGGCCGTGGCGTCCGGCCCCGGCTGGACGGTCGGCGGCATGGCGAAGGGCGCGGGCATGCTCGCGCCCGGCCTGGCCACCATGCTCGTGGTCCTCACCACGGACGCCGACGTCAGCGGTCAGGTGCTGGACGCGGCGCTGCGGCAGGCGGTACGGACCACCTTCGACCGGGTGGACTCGGACGGCTGTATGTCGACCAACGACACCGTGCTGCTGCTCGCCTCGGGCACCTCGGGTGTGACGCCGTTCCCCGCCGCCTTCGCGGAGGCCGTGCACGCGGTCTGCCATGATCTGGCGCGCCAGCTGATCGCGGACGCCGAGGGCGCGTCCAAGGAGATCGAGGTACGGATCACCGGGGCCGACTCGGAGCATGACGCGGTGACCGTGGGCCGCTCGGTGGCCCGCAACAACCTCCTCAAGTGCGCGCTGCACGGCGAGGACCCCAACTGGGGCCGGGTGCTGTCGGCGATCGGGACGACCGACGCCGTCTTCGACCCCGACCGGCTGGACGTGGCGATCAACGGCGTCTGGGTCTGCCGGGACGGCGCGGCCGGGGAGGACCGGGAGAAGGTCGATCTGTCGGGGCGCGAGGTGACGGTCACGGTGGATCTGCGCTCCGGCGAGGAGTCGGCGACCATCTGGACCAATGACCTCACCGCCGAGTACGTCCACGAGAACAGCGCGTACAGCTCGTGAGCGGGGTGGAGGCGGAGATGAGAGCGGTCGTCAGCGATCAGGTGGGCCAGACGCGCTCCCCGGCCACGGAGGCCGACGCGGACCCGGACCCGGAACGGGATCCGGCCACCGGCTCACTGCCCTGGCCGGAGGAGCTGCGGGGCAGCGTGGTCGTCGTCAAGTTCGGTGGCAACGCCATGGTCGACGCGTCGCTCCAGCGGACGTTCGCCCAGGATGTGGTGGAACTCTGGTACGCGGGCCTGCGCCCGGTCGTCGTCCACGGCGGCGGGCCGCAGATCAGCGCGATGCTCGACCGGCTCGGTCTGGAGACGCGCTTCGAGGCGGGCCTGCGGGTGACCACGCCCGAGACCATGGACGTGGTGCGCATGGTGCTGACGGGCCGGGTGCAGCGGGAGCTGGTCGGCGAGATCAATGCCCATGGGCCGTTCGCCGTCGGTCTGACCGGCGAGGACGCCCATACGATGACCGCCGTCCGGCGCTCCGCGCGCGTGGACGGGCGCCCGGTGGACATCGGCCTGGTCGGTGAGGTCGTCGAGGTGAACCCGTCGACGGTACGCACGCTCCTGGACGAGGGGCGCATCCCCGTGGTCTCCCCCGTGGCACGCGGCACGGACGGCGAGGTCTACAACGTCAACGCCGATCTGGCGGCGTCCGCGCTGGCCGTCGCCCTGGGCGCCGAGCGGCTGGTGGTGCTCACCGATGTGGAGGGGCTGTACGCGGACTGGCCGCACAGCACCGAGGTCGTCGAGCGGCTGACCGCCGACGAACTGGACGAACTGCTTCCGCACCTGGCCAGCGGCATGCTGCCGAAGATGGAGGGCTGTCTGCGCGCCGTACGCGGCGGGGTGCGGCGGGCCCAGGTGCTGGACGGCCGGGTACCGCACGCGCTGGTGCGCGGCGTACTGGCCGAGAAGAGCCCTGGGACGACGGTGGTACCCGGGGACGACGACGGTACGGGACCGGCGGATGCCGCGTGCCGTGCCGGTACGGGAGCGGCGGACGTTCCCGGTGGCGGGCTCGACAACGGCCCCGTCGGCGCGGACAGCCCCGTCGGCGCACACGACACACACGACACACACAACGCAGACGACGCAGACGACGCAGACGACGCAGACGACAAGGACGGTGTGGTGTGAGCGCCACCGACACGACCCCGCTGGTGGACCGCTGGCGCACCTCGCTGATGGACACCTACGGCACCCCTCCCCTGGCCCTGGTCCGGGGTGAGGGCAGCACGGTGTGGGACGAATCGGGCCGCGCGTACACGGACTTCACCGGCGGCATCGCCGTCAACACCCTCGGGCACGCCCATCCCGCCGTGGTGGCGGCCGTCTCAGCGCAGGTCGCCCGGCTCGGCCATGTCTCCAACCTGTTCGCCGCCGAACCGCCCATCGCCCTCGCGGAGCGCCTCCTGGGACTGCTGGGACGACGGCGGGGGCGGGTGTTCTTCGCCAACTCCGGTACGGAGGCGGTGGAGGCGGCCTTCAAGATCGCCCGGCGGACGGGCCGCCCCCAGATCGTCGCCGCGCGCGGCGGCTTCCACGGACGCACCATGGGGGCGCTCGCCCTCACCGGGCAGCCCGCCAAACAGTGGCCCTTCCTTCCGCTGCCGGGCGAGGTGACCCATGTCCCGTACGGGGACGTGACGGCCCTGCGGGCCGCGGTCACCGAGGAGACGGCCGCGGTCGTCCTGGAGCCGGTGCAGGGCGAGGCGGGCGTGGTCCCCGCCCCCGAGGGATACCTCCGGGCCGCCCGGGAGATCACCCGGGCCAAGGGCGGCCTCCTCGTCCTGGACGAGGTACAGACGGGCATCGGACGCACCGGCCACTGGTTCGCGCACCAGGCGGCGGAAGGCGCCGACCCCGATGTGGTGACCCTGGCCAAGGGGCTGGGAGGCGGGCTCCCGATCGGCGCGACCGTGGCGTTCGGCACCGCCGCCGAACTGCTCACCCCCGGACAGCACGGCTCGACCTTCGGCGGCAACCCGGTCGCGTGCGCGGCGGGACTCGCCGTCCTGGAGACCATCGAGTCCGACGGACTGCTCACCCGGGTGAAGCGGGTCGGGGCACGGCTGCGGGACGGCGTGGAGGAACTGCGTCACCCCCGGGTGCGCGAGGTGCGCGGCGCGGGCCTGCTGCTCGGCATCCAGCTCACCGACCCGGGCGCCGCGCGGGTGCGGCAGACGGCTCAGGAGGCGGGCTTCCTGCTCAACGCCGCCGGGCCGGAGATCCTGCGGCTGGCTCCGGCGCTGACCATCTCCGAGGGCGAGGTGGACGGGCTGCTGGCGGCGCTGCCGTCGCTGCTGGACAGCTGACGGGCGCCGGGGCGCGGCTACGGCTGACGCATAGGTGAGGGCGGGGTCCATCGGCCGGTTCTGGCTGGTGGACCCCGCCCTGTGGGCTGGGTGGGGGCACTTGGGGGTTCAGGGCCTGGCTGAGGGATCCTGCCGGGCTCATGCGACCTGGCTCCCCCCGGGCGCGGCTCAGGTGGGGTGCCCTCGGGCTCCGTTCCCCGACCCGGCCCGGTCCGTCGGACAGGCCGTCGCTCACAGGGCTCGGGCGAGGATCCGCGCGTTACGGCGCGGGTCCAGGGAACCGGCCCAGGCGGGCGGCGCCGCGCTTTCGCTCGCGGGCCCGAACCCGTACCGCAGGAAGAGATCGCCACCGCCGGTCGTCGCCGTGAACAGGCCGTCCAGGGACCGCTCCCGCGCCCGCGCCAGCGCGGCACGCAGCAGCCGGGCCCCCAGCCCGCTCCCCTGCCGGTGCCGTGCGACACAGAAGTTGTAGAGCACCCCCGCGGGGCCACGGCCACCGTCCGGGGCGGCCGGGTGCGCCCGCAGGCCCAGACAGCCCTCCAGCGTGCCGTCGGGGCCCTCCGCGACGAGGAAGTCCGACGCGTGCGCCGCGTAGAGCGCGACCGGGCGTTCGCGCAGCGCGCCCGAGCGGGCGAACGGCGCCGACAGGGCGGCGAGGGCGGCGGCGTCCCGCGGGGTGGCGGGGCGGATGGTGGGCGGCGCGGTCGCTGTGCGCGGCAGCGGTGGGGCAGTGCGCGGCGTGGCCGTGATCAAGGTCTTCCTCTTCCTCGGGTCCCCCGTGTGATGGAGGACGGCTCATCGCCGTGTCACCTCCACCGACAACTAGCTTAGGTTAGCCTTACCTAAGTATCTTGGTCCACTTCGCCCCTGCCGGGCACGGCATCTGCGTGGACTCGCCCGCGTCGGCGCACGGGCGTGCGACCTTACTGGTCGGCCGGCCGGGAGGGCGCGCCGGGGTGCGCGCCCCGCCCCCTCCCGTGCGCGCCACGCGTCACGGGCCCGCCCCTTGCCACCCCACGGGCCCTCCCGGCCCGCCCACGCGCCGGGTCCACCCTCTTGTGCCGACCACCCGGGCCCGGGCCGTGTCGCCCGGGGCCCTGCGAGGCGGGCCCACACCGCTTGTGGGCACGGGTTCCGCCCGGGCGATGGGGGTCCCCCTGCCGAAGGCTGGGGGAGGGTGGGCACAAGCCCACCACCCGGACACCGGGCCCCCTCGCCCCCAGCCCCTGCCGGACAGCCCCCCGCACCAGGGCGCGACCCCACGGGGTACGTACACGAGGTGCGGCCCTCAGCGGAGTCCCGTACGCGGGGGCGCGGGTTGCGTTGCCGGGTGGGGCCGGGTTCGGGGCTGGGCGAGTGGGGACGCCTACCCGGCAGGGGGTTCCCGTGTGCCCACCCGTTCCGCCCTTGGCGGAACAGATGCCCACACGGGTGGGGATGCCTGCCCACAACGGGGGGGGATCCCCGGGCCCGCACAGGGCCGGGGGTCCGCAGCGGTGGGGGCGCGTTGGAGGTTCGCCGGGAGGGGCCTGTGGTGGGGACGAGGGCGGGTCCAGAGGGCTAGCGGCGCCTGGGGGCCGCGGGGACCATGAGGGGCGTGCCCGTCTCGGGGTCGGGGATGATCCGGCACGCCAGTCCGAACACGTCCCGCACCAGCTCCGCCGTCATCACGCTCGCCGGATCCCCCTCCGCCGCCACCACTCCCCCGGGCTTCATCACGATCAGGTGCGTCGCGTACCGGCACGCCTGGTTGAGGTCGTGCAGCACGGCGACCACGGTGTGCCCTTCGCGCGCGTGGAGTTCGGCGCAGAGGTCGAGGACCTCGACCTGGTGGGCGATGTCCAGATAGGTGGTGGGCTCGTCGAGCAGCAGGATCGGTGTCTGCTGCGCCAGCACCATGGCGAGCCAGACCCGCTGGCGCTGTCCGCCGGAGAGGTCGTCGACGGGACGGTCGGCGAGTTCGAGCACCCCGGTCTGGGTCATCGCGCCGGTCACGGCGGCCTCGTCCTCGGCGGACCACTGCTTGAGCAGCCGCTGGTGGGGGTAGCGTCCACGCGCCACCAGGTCGCCGACGGTGATCCCGCCGGGCGCGGTGGAGGACTGGGGCAGCAGCCCGAGCCGCAGGGCGACGTCGCGGGAACGGTAGGAGGCGATGGCGGCGCCGTCGAGGTAGACCGTGCCCGTGGTGGGCTTGAGCATCCGGGCGAGCGTCTTGAGCAGGGTGGACTTGCCGCACGCGTTCGGCCCGAGGATGACCGTGAACGAGTGGTCGGGGATGTCGACGCCGAGGCCGGTGGCCACCGTCCGCTGGTCGTAGGAGAGCGTCAGGTTCTCGGCGCGCAGCCGGGGCGCTGTGTTTGCCGCGGTCGCCGCGGTCGCCGTGGTGTGTGTGGCAGTCATGCTCGACTCTTTCGGGACTCGGTGACCAGCAGCCAGATGAGGTACAGCCCGCCGATGGTGCCGGTGGCCGTGCCCACCGGCAGGAGGGTGGGGGAGAAGAGGCGCTGGACGAGGAGGTCGCTCGTGGTCAGCAGGGCCGCGCCCATCAGCGCGGTGGGCAGGAGCGCGGGGCCGGAGGCACCGGTCACCCTGCGGGCGATCTGGGGCGCGGCCAGGGCGATGAACCAGATGGGGCCGGTGACCGCCGTGGCGAGGGCGGCGAGGGCGACGCTGACGATGAGCAGGACGGTACGGGTACGGGCCACGTTGACGCCCAGCGCGGTCGCGGTGAGGTCGCCCATCTCCACCATCGACAGCCGCCGCGCCAGGACGAAGGCGACGGGCAGCAGGACCGCGACCCCGATGGCGATGGCGTTGGCCTGGCTCCAGCCCCGGTTGTTGAGGCTGCCGATGAGCCATGCCTGGGCCTCCAGCGCCTCCTGGAAGGTGGCCCGGGTGATCAGGTACGAGTTGACCGCGAGCAGCAGGGCGCTGACACCGATACCGATGACGACCAGCCGGAACCCCTGCATCCCGCGCCCGATCATCAGCAGGTAGATCGCCCCCGCGGTGGCGAGCCCGCCGATGAGGGCGCCGAGCGCGATCTGGGTCATGCTGCCGTGCAGCACGGTGATGACGATGAGCGCGCCGACCGCGGACCCGTTGGTGAAGCCGATGACGTCGGGGCTGCCGAGGGAGTTGCCGGTCAGGCTCTGGAGGATGGCGCCGCTGACCGCGAGCGCCGCGCCGACGCACAGGGCGGTCACCAGGCGGGGCATCCGCAGGGTGTTGACGATGAAGTCGGCGCCGGGATTGCCGTTGCCGGTGAGCGCCCCGACGACCTCGGAGACGGAGAGGGCGAAGTCCCCGGTGGTCAGGCTGATGCCCATGACGAGCACGAGGACGGCGACCAGCAGGGCCGAGACGGCCAGGACGCGTCCCTGGATCCGCAGGGAGACCCCGCCCCGCCGGGTGCGCAGGACCCGTCCGGTGACCACCCGGGGACGGGTGGCGCCCGGCCCGGGG